>JAWOCH010000318.1:0-23991 GCA_046483865.1 Candidatus Brocadiia bacterium
TGTGCAACCAGATGCAGTCCGGCCCGATACAGACGGATTGCGCCCTTTTCCCCCATCATGGACAGGAGACCGTTTTCGGCTGCGCCGATCCAGCCTCTCCAGCAGTTCCTCGATGATGCGGAAGTTCTCCGCGTTGTTCGTGATGACGATGATGGAGTTGGTGGACGGCTCGTGCACGAAGCGGACCTTGCCGTAGAGCCTGCCGATCTGATCCTCCTGCTGGTAGCGGCGTGAGTAGTAGTACCAGTAGCCGCTTTGCTGCTGCTCTTCCTCGGTGCCGAAGATCTGGTTCAGCACGTCGGTCATTTCCTTGGCGTCCATGTTCTCAATGTGATAGATGCGCGGCGCGACCTCGGCGGTGTCAATGGGCTGGTCCAGTTTCTCTATGAGCGCTTCCATCTGCTCGAAGTCGGCCGGCGGGGCGATCACGATGAGTGAGTTGGTGCGCCGCTCGGCGACGAACTGCGTCTGGGGCTCCTGCTGTCCCCCGTAGTACCAGGGGTAGTAGGTCCTTTGCTGACCTCCGTAGAGATCGTTGAGCTGCTGGGCCACGTCCTCCGCGTCGGCGTACTGCAGCACGTAGCTACGCGTTTCCGTGGCCCGCGATTCCTCGGTGTCCAGCTTCGAGACCAGTTCCTTGATCAGCTCGTAGTTGGCCTGAGTGGATAGGACTATGAGGGCGTTCGAACGCTCGTCAGCGGTCAGCTCCACCTGGTCGCTGACGTCCTCGGTGCGGCGGCGCTTGGCGAACAGCTCGGAGATGTGCCGCGCCAGCTCGGCCGCGTCGGCGTGTTCGACCGCCACCACGCTCAGTTCCAGCTCGGGCGGCTTCTCACGATCCAATTCCTCCACCAGGGCCTTGGCAGCCTCCAGCTTATCCTTGGGCGCGCGGACAACGATCCAGTTGGCGCTCGGATATGCCACCACAGCAACGGAGGCGCCCCCTGCGCCCGGGGGGCCGCCCGGCCGCTCGGCCCCTCCCCCGCCATCGTCGGCCAGCACCGCCTTCAGGATGGCGGCCAGCTCCTCGGCCTCGGCGTGCTCCAACTGGAAGATGTGCACCTGCGTGCCCTCGATCTCCAGAACGTCAATCTGGGCGACCAGGTCCGCCAGCTCAGCGATCTTCTCCGCCGGGCCGGAGACGATGACCTTGTTCGAGCGTGGGTCGGCCACGAGCTTCGTCTTGTCCCCCAGCAGCGGTTTGACCAACTCCTCCACTTCAGCCACGTCGGCGAACTTGATGTCCAGCACCCGCTGCTCCAGGCCCAGCTCGGCCGCCTTCTCCTCCGGCAGCAGATGGATGACGCCTTCCCTCTCCACCACGGCCACACCTTCCAGTCTGAGCGCGTTGAAGATCAACTCGATCGCGCGCTCGGGCGTGACAGGTTCGGGCGAGGACAGGTTGATCTGCGCCTGGACGTCCTTGCTCTTCAGGATGACCTTGCCGGTGTGCTCGCTGAGGAACTGGATGATTTGGTCTATGCCGGCGTTGCGGAGGTTCAGCGGCAGCCTCTCCGGCTCTTGCGGCTCGTCTTGCTCGTCGGCTTGTTTCTCGGGGGGCGCCTTCTCTGGAGGGGCTTCCTCCTGGGCAGCCGGAATCTCCCGCGGCTCCGGTTCGGCCTCGGCCAGGAGCAATCCATCTGCGCTGAGGCCCAGCGCCATGAACAGGGCCAGTGCTATCAACATCCTGCGTCTTGCGTGCTTGCGTTCGTGCATCTCTGCCTCGCTTCCTGTCTGTTCACTCCTCGCGCGCCCGTCGGAGGGCTTCCCGAACCTGCGGCGGCATGTTCCGCCCCATTCTCTCGCGCCTTTCGCGCATGCGCCTGCGCATCTCCTCTCTGACTTCCGGGGGCACGTGCGCCGGCCACTCACGCGAGCGGATCACCTGTCTCGGCCGGCTCGGGGGCGGCGTGGGCTTCTCTTCCTCCGCCGGGGCGGGTGGGCTCTCAGGCTGGGGCCGGCGGGGCCGACGGTGGGCAGCAGCGCGCGGGCGAGCCACGCCCTGCGCGGTCAGTCCCCCCTCAGGCCAAACCGTGAGGGTGCCGCGCTTGCCGTCCCGCTCGACGACCACCGAGCCCGCGTGCACCTCCACCAGTCTGAAGTCGTTGTCCAGATCGTCCCCCTCCGCGTGGAACCGGGCCCTCTCGGCTGACTGGCCTATGAGCGCTTTGGCCCCCAGGACGCCAAACAACCTCGGCTTCTCGACGCGCACCTCGCCGAAGCAGCCTCCGTCGAATATGGCGCTGTAGTGCTCGACGGGCTCAGCTTCCGGACGCTCGCTTGAGCCAGCGCGTCCAAGCGGAGTGACCTCCACTTCGATGGCGCCCAGCCGGGCGTAGCCGATCGCCCGACTCAGCAGCAACACCGCCAGGATCCCCGCCAGCAGCAGCAGCCAGAAGGCAGGCCCCGCCCGGCGCACGGCCGTGATGAACCTTCCCATTTTCGACTCCTCAGGCGGCATCTGCCCTCTCGTAGGCGACGATCTCCATCGTAACCGACACAGCCCTCGGCTGTTCCAGCGGATGGCGCACTTTCAGCCGATCCACGCGCACGAACCGGGGGCCCTTCTCCATCGCGTGCAGTATCTTGATGAGCGATTCGACGTTCGTTTCTGTCTCGACCTGATATGCGACCACACGGAAGTGCTCGAGCCGCACGCCCATCGCCGAGGCTCGCGTCGCAGACAGCACCTTGAGAGGCGCGCCCGACTCCTGGAAAACACGCTCGATCTGCGCCTGGAACTCACCCCGGCCGCCCTTCTGCACCCTGTCCGGCGGCGGCCCGATTTCGTTCCGCGCGACGTCTCCGCCCGGCTGGGGCTTCTCAGGAGCATCGCCACTGTGCCCGCCTTCCTGATCCGGCTTCCGGTCGCCTTCGTTCCCCTCGCCCTCCGGCTCCCGGGCGGTGAGGGTGCCGAGCCGTCGCACGAGCCGGGCACGCGTGCCCAGCATGGCCTCTCGCCGGTCGGCCTTCTCCCGCAGGGCTGCCAGGGCCTCGCGCTGCGGCGCCAGCCGCTGCCCCAGCGTCGCCCAGCGCCGCGCCAACGGCACGACGCCCCAGGCGATCAGGATGGTCAGCACAGCAACCGCCCCGCCGACCTTCAGCATCCACTTCTCTCGCTTCGAAAGCTCCACGCTTGACCTTTCCTCAGTGGAGGGTGCAGTCCATCCTGAATGTCATCCCTCGGTCCCCGCTGGAGACGCGCTCCAGGCTGGCCTCCTCGAACCTGTCGGACTCCTCCAGCCTGGCAGCCGCCTCAGAGAGCGCCTCCACCGACGGCCCGGTTCCCTGCACGGCGACCTCGCCGCGCGGCGCGATCTGCACGTCCGTCAGTTGCACGCCCTCCGGCAGGGCCTCGGTGATGGCGTACATGATATCGAGCGTCGAGCGATGCTCCTTGCGCTCAGCCTGCAGGATGGCCACCTCTTCCGCCAGGACGTCATAGTCCTGCAGCGCTGCCCGCGCGCGCTCCGCTTCTGCGCGCACGGCCTGCAACCTGGCGCGCCGCAGTGCGAACGCCGCGGCGATAAGGGCTACGACCAGCACGACGTTCAGAGCCCCCAGCGCCACCAGACGCCGCAGCCTTCTGCCTTGCCGGCCATCAGCAGAGGAGCGCAACGCCGGGCCGGCCGCCTGCACGCCGCGCTCACGCAAGTGGGCGGCCAGAACAGCGCCGACGCACACGGCATACGCGCCGAAACCGTCCCCGAGTGCTCCCGCCTCCATCTCCATATCGCCGGGGGGCGAGGGGCGCTCGGGTTCGAGATCGAGTCGGTCGGAAAGGTCCGCGCACAGCCGCTCAGCCATCTCCTCCCGGCCCGCCACAAGCAATCGTTGCGCCTTGCGCCCCGCAGCACCCGCGGCCCAGTGGCGCAGGGTCTGCTCCACCTCGCGTGCAAGGTGCGCCTGGTCGCCCGGCCCGGCCGGGATGTGGCGGGCGCAGGCCATAGTGCCGTCCCGGACCAACACGATGGCGACCCCGTCGGCGCCGACATCAACCGCGGCCACGGTGCTGTCAGCGGCCATTGCGTCCGCGACCTGTGCGAGCGCGGCGTGGGGCGTCTCGACGGCGGCGGGCGCACGGTCGAAGCCGGCCAGCCTGCCGCACTGCGCATCCACGTCCGCACCGGGCGCGGCAACCACGAGCACGTCCGACGTGCCGTGCCGCGCATCGGTCCCCTGCACCTGCCAGGCCCAGGTCGCCTCCTCGCCTCCGTAGGGCAGCTCGGTCTCCAGGCGCAGGGCAAGAGCTTCCCGGATCTCGCTCCGGTTGACCGTGGGCAGTTCCATCCGCCGACAGACCGTGCGCCGCCCACTGGCCACGAGGATGGCTTCGGCATGGTCCGGGGGCCCGGCGGCGCCCGCCTGGATCGTACGTGCGCTGAGCAGACGGGGCGCCCTCCCGCCGATACGGCCCCTGACCACTTGCCAACCGTCCCCGCTGCGGCGCCACACGGCCACTTCCCGGGCGGCCATGCCGGTCATCAGTGCAGGGCGAGCTGATTTGCTCTGGCTCATCGCGTTCAATGCAGCTCCCGCCAGGAGTTGACGATAATCTCATCGCCGGTGCCGTCAATGACGGCCCCGACGCAACGGTAAACAGGCTGGCCACTCCCTGTATTCAGGACCCCGTAGGAGCGAACGCGGAACACGTCGGAGCGCACGCACAAGTGGCCGCAGACCTCCTTGAGCTTGTCAGCGGAGAGGCCCTCGACGTCCAGCAGGTCAGCAGCGCTGCGGAAGGCCCTCTGCCGGCGCCGGGCGACGATCTTCACTGCCAGGTCCCCGTTCAGTCCAGGGAGGCAAGCCAGCACTTCGGCGGGGGCGGTGTTCACGTTAACGCGTCCGCTCAGGACCTCCTCGTCGGTCACGGTCACCTGATCGGCTATGCGCTTGAAGTCAGCCGTCGAGAACGCGTCCTGGTCCGTCGTCTCGTATTGCTCTTCACCGCCGTCGCGCTGCGGGCCCGGCCGCCCGTGGGGACGCTGCTCCTGCTGCGGCTGTTCGCCCTGTTGGTCCCCGTTGTCGCCATCGCCGTTGCCATTCGATTCCTGCCTGCGCGGTCTGACGAGTTTGACGTCCAGCAGTTGCGCTATGTTCTCAAGCTCGCTGTTGCCGCGGTGCTGCACGATGGACTGAGCCTGCTGCTGGGACACGCCCTCGAGCCGCCGGACCAGCTCTTCGGCGTCCGCCTCGTTGAGATCCACCCGCTGCTGTCCCTCGGCATCGGTGTTGCGCACTGCGGAGCGGCAGGTCAGGTAGCGTGCGATGCCCCTGTCCAGAACGCCGTCTGCGTCATCATGGGGCGGGCTTTCGTCGCCATCGTCCTCCTCCGGATCCAGAATGCCGTTCTGGTTGCGGTCCTCCCCGAAGAGCAGTTCCGGGTCCGCGGCGTTCAGCAGCAGCAGGTCCTCCAACTCGTAGATCTGGTCGCGCTCCTCGCGCAGGGCCACGATGCCGGCGGCAAGCTCCGGGCTCATGCCGGGCAGCTTGCGCAGAACCTGCTCGTCGGCCGTGTTGACGTTCAGGGCCGCGCATGTATCGTCCACGCCGAACTCCAGGGCCTCGCCGGACTCGCCGCCTGCATCGGCCAGGAGCGTATACGTTCCCCCGCCCAGCTCGACGTTCGCATACTGACGGCCCTCGCTCTGGCGCAGGTCCGCCAGCGAGAGGGGCTCATCGCGGACGGCCGCAAGCTCCGAGAGGACCCGCTCGACCCCCGCCCTGGCCAGATAGAACGCCCGCAGCGACTCCCCGCCGTTCCGCGTGGCCTGCAGACGCAGGCGCGTCGCCAGACTCACTTCCAGGGCCACGGCGCAGATGATGGTCATCATCCACAGCACCATCACCAGCGCGACGCCCCGGCGCCCTCTTCTTTGTGCCGTGTTCACTCGGCCTCCGTCTGCTCGACGCGCGGCAGGGCCACCGTCGTCTCCAGGTAAAGCGGCTCCTCCTCCCGCTCGGTATCAGTCACCACGATGCCCACCTTGACCAGCCGAGGCAGCGAGTTTTCGCTCCAGCCGTCGCTCCAGAGGGTGCCATCGTAGAATTGCAGGTCAAGCTCCGCGACTCCCGGCCCGGCGGGCGTGGCCTGTCCGCCGGACAGCGGCTCGTCGTCCGGTGCGGCATCCTCCCTGCGCACCAGCCATTCCGCTTCAGTGTCGGGGTCCACATCAATGTAGTAGCCCACTTCGCAGCGGCCGGCGGTGCCGGGTTCCGGTTCGCCTCGCGTGCGCAGTGCTATGAAATCGAGAGTATCGGTGCTGCGTCCCTCAGTGGTCGCATCCAGCGAAGTCAGGCCCGTCCCATCATGCACCACCAGCGCCCGCAGATCGCGTACTATGCCGGCCAGTGCGCGTTGGCCGTTGGCGACCATCGCGCCCACGCGCCGGGCCTTCTGGCCGGAACGCACACTGGCGGCGAACACGGAGTAGCCGGCCAGCCCGAGCACGGCCAGCATGCTGCTCGCCACGAGCAGCTCTACCAGCGTGAAGCCACTTCGCCGCTTCATTCTCAGCGCTCCGCCCATAGGGACACCAACTCGCAGCCCCGCTCCCCGCCCGCCGCGGGCCAGGACACCGCCACGCTCACCTGGTAGAGACCGCCGGTTTCCGTCTGCTCGACCTGTCGGCGCCAGGTGGCCTCCTCGAAGGCCGCCCCGCCCTCCCCGCTCGTAGTCCCCGTCAGCAGCAGGTCGCTGGCCAGGGCCTCTTCCATGACGCTCTGCGCCAGCAGGGCAGCCCGAGTGCGATTCCGGGCGGCGCCGGCCGAACGCAGGCAGACCGTCAAGACCTCCAGGGCCGCCACCACCGCGACGGTGAAGATGACCAGCGCCGCCACCATCTCCACCAGCGAAAAGCCCTGTGGGCGCCGTCTACTCACTCCGCTTCCTCCAGCAATCGTATCTCCCCGGTAACCGCCCGTATCTCCACCACGCGCAGCGCGCCGGTCTGGTCCGTCACCTCGAGCGTGACTTCCTGGGCGGTTCCGTCCGGCCCGAACCGCACGGAGGGCAATCCGGCGGACGCCGGCAGTTCGCTCCCGGCCGTGTCCTCCCGCACAGCGAACACCTGGACGCCCTCTGGCAGCCGCAGGGCCGTCAGAACACGTTCGGCGGGGGCTTCGCCCTGTGTCTCCAACCAGGGCAGAGACACAGTGCGTGTCGCCACCCAGCACTTGCCCTGCTCCGGATCCAGGCTGACCGTGACGGGGCGCCCACGCCCTACCGCAGCAGCGGCGGCATAGTGCAGAAGGTCGGTGATCTGCCGTGCCGCCCTGTCCGAACCTTCACGCCGGGTGGCCGACGCTATCGCCGGCAGCACGGCCCCGGCCAGCACCGCCATGACCACCAGGACCACCATCAACTCGACGAGAGTCATGCCGCTGCGCCCATCAGGGCTGCTCGACGGGCTCCCAGCTTGTGATGTCGGCGGCGTCACCCTCCCCTCCTTCCTCCCCGTTGGCCCCGTAGCTGACTATCTCGTAGGGCTGGTCGCTTTCGGTGCCCGGGCTGCGGTAGACGTAGGGGTTGCCCCAGGGGTCGCTGAACTGGGGCTTCTTCATGTAGGGGCCCTTCCAGCGCTCTTCGCCCTCATCGGGGGCGTAGTAGAGCACGCGCAGGCCCTCCTGCTCGGTGGGATAGCGGCCCATGTCCAGGTAGTAGAGTTCGAGCAGATTCTGCATCGCCGCGATGTCGGACTGCGCCCGGGAGCGACGGGCGATCTCCGTGCGGCCCACGATGTTGGGTATGATCGCTGCCGCCAGGATGGCCAACACCACGGCCACAATCATCAGCTCGATCAGCGTGAAACCGGACGCTGCGCAGCGTCCCGCACCGACCAGGGCCAGCCGGGCGGCCCTGTCCGCGTGTGTGTCTGCTCTTGCGGTTCTGGATCTCATCTTCGCCCTCAACGAGTTATTGGATCCCGGCGCTGATGCGGAAGATGGGCAGCACCAACGCAAGTATGAGAAAGGCCACGACCACCGCCACGCACAGGATAAGGACGGGAGCCAGCAGCGACGTCAGCATCCGCGCGGCGGCCGCCGCCCGGCGATCATATGCCTCGGCAACGTGCAGCAGCATCTCGTCCAGCCGCCCCGTCTCCTCGCCGACAGCGACCATCTGAATGGTCAGGGGACTGAACACCTCGGCCTGCGACATGAGGTCAGCCAGGCTGTCGCCCGTCTGCACCTGCTGCGCCATCCGCGCGATGGCCCGGGAGACGGCCCGGTTGCCGGCGGCGGCGCGGGCCACGTTCAACGCCTCGACGATGGGCACCTCCGCGTGTACGAGGGTGCCCAGTGCGCCGGCGAAGCGGGCGATAGCCGCGTTGCGCACCAGCGTGGACGTCCAGGGAATACGCAGCTTCAGCCGGTCCAGCGCCAGCCTCAGGCGCGGGCTGCGCGCGGCCAGTTGCAGTCCTACAACCAGGGCCGCCAGACCAATGAGCCCGGCCCACCAGTAGGCGCGAATCGCGTGGGAGACGGCGATGAGGATCTGAGTTGGCACCGGCAGTTCCTGGCCGATGCTCTCGAACATGAACGTCAGGCGAGGTATGACCAGCAGCACGAGGACGAAGGCAGAGGCCACACCAAGAAGCAGCACCAGCGCGGGGTATGCGAGCGCGGCACGCACCTCGGCGCGCAGCCGGCCCTGCCGCTCGAAAAGCTCCGCCAGCCGCGCCAGCACCTCGTCCAGAGTGCCGCTCACCTCGCCGGTGCGCACCATGCTGACCATGATCTCGGGGAACACTTCCCGGTGTTCGCCCAGTGCCTCGCTCAGACTGCTGCCCTTCTTGACGGCGTCCAGGATGTCGGACAGGATCCGGCGGGCGCGCTCGTTCTCAGCCTGTTCGATCAGCACCTCGATGCTGCGCGCAAGCGGCACGCCGCTCCCCTGCAAGGTGGCAAGCTGGCGTGTCAGTTCCGGCAGACGGATGCTGCGTCGGTGCAGGAATCCGAGCATTCTCCCGGCAGGTCGGCGGGCCTCGCCCAAGCGTATGTCCAGCACGTGCCAGCCGCGCAGGCGCAGTCTCTGCAGTGCGTCGCGCCGGCTGGCGGCCATCAAGGTGCCTTCGGTGTGCTCGCCGGCGGCGCTGAGGGCCCTGTAGGAGAAAGACTGCACAGGTCACCTCGGTTGCTGCGAACCCCGGGCGAGGGGGCTGTGCGCCGGGGGCGTCAGGCTCCCTCCTGTTCGGTGGGCCCGGGCCTCTCGTATGGTTCATCCAACTGCGTCACCCGCAGGACCTCCTCGGCGGTGGTAATCCCTCGGAGCACCTTGCGCACGCCGGCCTCCCGCATGGACAACATGCGCGGGCCGACGCACCGACGAATCTCCGCCGCCGAAGCGCGATTCAGAATCAGGTCCTGTATCTGGTCATCCGTCACCAGCAGTTCGCCGATAGCCGTTCGCCCGGTGAAGCCGGTGTTGCGGCACTGCCGGCAGCCGGCTCCCCGGTAGAGCTGCCCGCCATCGTCGTCGCCCGGCGCCACGCCGAGCCGCCGAAGCTGCTCGAGGCCCTCCGGGTCGGGCTCCCTGCACTCGGGGCATATCTTCCGCACCAGCCGCTGGGCCACGATGCCACGCAGCGCCGAGGCCGCCAGGTAGGGCTCCACGCCCATGTCCAACAGCCGCGGCACGGCCTCGCAGGCGTCGTTGGTGTGCAGAGTGCTGAAAACCAGGTGCCCGGTCAGCGCCGCGCGCACAGCTATGTCGGCGGTCTCCTTGTCGCGGATCTCGCCCACCATGATGATGTCGGGATCCTGCCGGACGATGGCCCTCAGCCCGTTCGCGAACGTCAGGCCACGCTTGGGGCGCACCGGTATCTGGTTCACACCGGGCAGTTCGTATTCGACGGGGTCTTCGATCGTGATAAACTTGCGGGCGGGAGTGTAGATTGCGCTCAGGGACGCATACAGGGTCGTGGTCTTGCCGCAGCCGGTTGGGCCGCAGTCGAGCAGTATCCCGTGAGGATGCTCCAGCAGCGTGCGGTAGCGCTGCAGGGTCTCCTGCTCGAACCCCAACTCGTCCAGGGTGAACAGGAACGACGACTTGTCCAGCAGGCGCAGCGCGACGCACTCGCCGTGCATGGTCGGGATGGTGGCCACGCGCACGTCAACGTCCCGCCCCTCCACGTTCAATTCGATGTGGCCGTCCTGCGGGAGATACCGTTCGGCAATGTTCATGTCGGCCATGATCTTGATGCGGCTGACGATGGCCGGGTGCAGGTGCATCGGCGGCGCGGGGGTTTCGTGCAGGACCCCGTCAATGCGGTATTTGACCTTAAGCTCGTCCTCGAACGGCTCGATGTGGATGTCGCTCGGTGGATGTCGCTCGCGCGTGCGCGCACGGCACGTACCACGATCAGATTGACCAGATTGACGACGGTGGGTTCACTGGCCATCTCGCGCAACTGGCCGATCTCGGCAGTTTCCGGCTCGACGGCCCCGCCCACCGAGAAGTGCTCGATCATAGTCTCGACGGTCAACCCGTGCAGGTTCTGCATGGCCTCTTCGAGATCGTCCTCGGTGCAGACGGCCCGGCGCACGTCCCGCCCGGTCAGGATGCGGATGTAGTCCACCGTCTCGAAGTCCAAAGGGTCAGCCATGGCCAAAAGAAGCGCGCCGTCGTCGCTGTGCACCGGCACCACGCGCTCCCGGTGCAGCAGCTCGCCGGGCACGAGCCGCGCCGCTTCGGGATCTATGCCCGTCGCGCTGATGTCCACGAACTGAACGTCCAGCGCCTGCGCCAACGCCCGCAGACCCACCTCCTCGCTGGCACAGCCCTGCGCCACCAGACAGCGGCCCAGGCTGTCCCCGCTGCGGCGCTGCCGCTCCAGCACCTGGTCGAGGTCGTCGGCGGACAGACAAGGTTGCTCGCTGGAATGGGTTCCGCCCATCTGATGCCTCCAGGGGCTACGCCGGGACGCAGTCATGACCCTCACAACTTCCGTTCACAGGTTCTGTCCCTGCCCACACATTCATCATAAGGTCTTGCGCTACAAAGGGCAAGCTCAAGCGAGCAGCCAGAGCATCCCTGCCTGCCCGACCTGGGGGGGGACGTCTCTTGCCCGTCCCGGCATGCCGGGAGCTTATGCTTCTGCATACAAGAAGTCAAATGGGACAGTGCCCCGGACGGGCCGCTGCTCCCGGCGGGCTGCCGTGCCTTCCGCTCGACGATCTCCCGCTGGGCGGGGTTGGTCAGCGGGTCGGGTTTGCTGCCCTTCGGTATCCGGCCGGCCCGACGGCCTGGGGCACTGTGGACTCGCTGTAGGTCTCGGCTTGCCGATCCGGAGCAGGAGTCGGCCGCGCCCAGGCGAGACGGGCAAGCCACGTCTGCCGTCTTTGGGCCCGATTCAGTGCTCTCCAATCGTTGGGGGCATGCTCACTGGTTCTCCATGCCGAGCAGCGAAGCGTACAGCATGGCGGAAGGGCCGATGGTCTGGTGGATGGTGAACTCGCTGCTGATCATGGCTCCGGCGCCCCACAGATCGGGCCATCGCCGCCAGGCCGGCAGTGGCGACGGATAGCCGCGGTCGCCGAACTTCGCCGCCAGGCCGTAAACAGTCAGGCCCTTGACGGCACTGTAGGGATCGTACGGCCGCCCTTGCCGGATGAGCTGCCGGTTGATCATCGGCCGCCGGGGCGGCCGGGCGCCCATGCTGGTGATGAACGTCTTGGATAGCGGGTTGCAGCCGAGCTGGAAGTCGGCGTTCAGGCACGCCGTGTCCAGGTATTCCTGCTCGCCGGTCAGCCAGTAAGCGCGCAGGCAGGCATCGGCGTAGAAGCCGCCGCCGTTGCCCGTGCCGGCCCCCAGGAAGGCGCCGCGTCCGCCGTGGCTCATGCGGTAGGCCGTCCATTCAGCCCGTTCGCCCAACGCATCCGCCTTGGCCCGCAGGCGTCTCAGCAGCTCGGTCTGCACCTGCTCGTCCACTCCGGGTCGCTCGCACAGGATGTACGGCGTCAGGAAGACCCCGGCGTGCTGGCTGTGGACCGGGTGTCCCACCTGGAGGGCGCCCGCGCGGAACAGGCGCAGGAAGTCCTCGTGATACTGCTCCTCGCCGGTGGCGCGGAACAGCTCAGCGGCCGCCCACGCCCGCAGATTGCCGCCCTCGGCGGGCTCCAGGTGCTCCGCCGCCCACAAGTAGGCCCGCCGCGCCGAATCCAGATACTCGGCGGCCCGGTCGGGCGCGAACGGTTCGATCAACCGCGCCAGATGTGCCGCCGTGGCTGCATACTCGGTGCAGGAGCCCGGTCGCACCGGCAGTACTCCAAACGGCGGACGCCTGCCGCCGGTCTGCTGCGCGAACGCGTCGCAGTCGTTGCCACGGCCCAGGGGCACGCCGCCGTCGGGGCGCTGATTGTCGTGGTAGAAGGAGAGAGCCCAGACGGCTTCGTCCAGCACGTCGGGGATGCCGTTGCCGCTTTCCGGGATGCTCAGGTCGCCGTCTGTGAAGGCGTCAGGGAACTGCTCGAAGGCGGCCAACGTCTGGGCCGTCGCCTTCAGGTGATAGGTGAAGCAATCGAAGTCGGCCGCGTCGTGGTAGCCGCCCACGAAGCGCCGCTTCTCCTCGCCCGGCTTCGGCTCGTAATCCTCGTTGCCCACCAGGTATCCGCTCTCCCAGCACCAGAGGTGGCAGGGCCCCCGTTCGACCCACGTCCACGGCGGACGCAACTCCTGGCCGCAACGCTGGTGGAAGAAGGCGCGCATCGTGTGAAAGTGCAGTTCCTGCATCGCCTCACCGCCGACCCGGAAGCTGTCCGAGCGCGCGAAGCCCGGCACGTGCACGTGGTAGCGGCCGGGGCCAAGTGCCGAGATGTCCATCTCGTAGACATCCTCGCCGCTGAGCTGGTCGCCCGACTCGCGCAGGGAGATGCTGCCCTCCAGCGCCGCTTCCCCGGTCTCTTCGTCCACGACACGGAAGCGCTTGAGGTCCGAGTAGTCCACCGCGCCGGCGTCCTCCGCCCACCAGCCCAGGTAGGCGTAGCGTCGCCGGGCGAGCGGGCTGTAGGCAACCTGGTTGACCTTGATTGCGCGGCTCACGCTGCGGCGGTCGTCGTAGTGCAGGTCGGCGACGGTGCCGAACTGCGGATCCATGTCGCGGACGGTCACCGTGTAATCGTGACCCCGTTCGAGGGGTTTCGGCAGGTAGAGGTAGTAGGTGTGCCAGTAGAGGGTGTTGCCGGGGAAGATGCCGATCTGGCCGTTCCAGCGCTCGTAGCTGAACCGTCCCACGCGCGCCGGGTGGACGCCGTCGGCATAGGTCTGGTCCGTCTCGCTGGCTACAGCGAACTCCTCCGGCTTCTGGTAGTCCTCGGCGCGGAAGTCGCGGATGCCGCTCCGGGTCAGCCCACCGTCCACGGTCACGGCCAGCAGGTCCGGGCGTATCACCTCCAGGCGGCGTATGCCCTCCACGTGGCCCTCCTCGACCATGGCCCGGTAGAGATGCTCGTTCTCCTGGATGATCTTGCGCTCGAAGTAGCCCTCGGGGATCGCGGGCAGTTCGGGCTCCTGCTGCGTGGGACGGAAGTCCGTATCCGAGATGGTCACTGCGAAGATGATGGGGACATCCTTCCCCTCCGAACGGAAACGCAGGGCGGCTATCGGCCTGTCCGGATGGGGATTCTCCCAGCGGGTGGCCCAGACGCCGATCTTGGCGTTCCATTTCTGGGTGTAGACGTTCTGGCCGTAGTGAACGGGCCAGCGCAGACCCTCGCGCAGGTCGTTCTTGCTCCTGCTGAGCCACCACTGCTGGATCTCCAGTCCGCTGCGGATCGGTATCTCGACCCGCGTCCCGTCCGCGTAGCGTACCGTGTAGGTAGCCACGCGGTAGTTGAGCGGCCCGCCGACATCCGCCGCCGCGTGTTGCATGAAGAACGCGTAGCGCCCGGTGACACCCCGCAGTTCGACCTCCGCTTCCATGGGCCTATCCTGGCAGCGCTCCCGCCCCCGCAGGATCAGCACCGACCTGCCATCGTTGTCCGCAGGGTCAATCACCCGGAAGGGGAAGCCGTTGTAGACGTTCTCGCCCAGCGGCAGTGGGGGATACAGGTACATGTCGTTGATGCCTTCGTCGGTCCAGCCGCCCTGTCCGTTGTCGCGCAGGCCGTCGTCCTCCAGGTCTGCATTGGCCGCCTCGGACAGGTCCACGAAGTGCGGCCGCTGGTTGGCGAGCACCGGGCTCGGCGCAGTCGGCAACAGCAGAAGAATGATCCAGAGCAGATGTACACAGTGCTTCATCGTTCTCCCTCGGGCTTTGGACTCCCCCGCCTCGGCTGGTCAGCTCCCGGAACTGTGCATGCCCGCTAAGGGCCTCTCAGTCCTTATAGACCCGCCGAGCGCGCTCCGTCAAGCGCACCGGAATGGCACCTGCGCCTGGCCGTCCAGAGCCGGCGCGACCGTCGAGTATGCAGCATCCATACCCCTGGCCCGCACTGCTCTCTGGCAGCCGCACTATCCCGTGGACCGCTGGTTCTGACCGGCGGCCGGTCAGTGCGACAGCACATACAGAATCAGGTTGATGCCCATCTGGATGGCTTCCCTGTAGCCGTGCGGCGAGTCGCTGCTGCGGCAGAGGCGCGCGCCGCATCCACGCCGCATCATCTACACAAAACCACTGCGGAGCGAGGGCAGAGCTACTGGCCGGAGATCCTGGAGTTCACCGATCCCAACGCACTGACCGGCGTCCGGGCCCGGGGTCCAGACCACGGCCGACGGGTCGTCCGAACGTTACGTCCATTGCGACAACATTGACGTGCTACGTGTCGAGCGATGACGGGGCCACGATGCCTGCCCGCCGTAGCCTTGGCGGAGGCGGGAGCGGCCTCGACGCGGCGGCAACGGTACTCGAAGAGGCCGACGAGCCGCTCCGCTGCAAGCAGATCGCCAGGCGCGCCCCGGAGGCCGGCTACTGGGCGTCGGACGGCCAGACCCCGCACGCCACCATCTACTCGGCCATCCTGCGTGACATGCAGAAGAAGGGCGACGAGTCCCGCTTCCGGAAGGTGGCGCGCGGGCAGTTCGCGCTGGCCGAATAACATCATTCCACCTCCGAAGCCCCGGCCGCCTCGGTCGGGGTTCTCTCTGGATGACCGATCATGAAGACCATAGAATCGGGGGCGTTCGGGTGTAGAGAATGCAACGAGAGTCGGAGGTTGGAGACATGCATGACTTCCGAAGCCAGATAGCGCAATCGGCATTCATGAATGCCCAGGTGATACAAGAGGCAATCACTCGTGGGGAACTCCGCGACAGTCTCTGCGCCGTGGCAAGGTTCCATGGTCTCGACAGCTACCACATGATCAATGCCGGACATGTCGCCGCTCTCCTGTACTGCCTCATAGTGGTCCCCTGGGAACTGTGGCCACTTGACTCCGACGACCCCATCTTCAGGCGGCTGGAGGCCCTTGGGGTGTTGGACAGGTTCGAGATTCGCCGATGGAGCACGCGTCCCAGGAAACACCCCCTCCGCGACTTCATGAGGCATCTCCGCAACGCCGTGGCCCACGTCAGATTCGATATCGATCCTGACGAAAGGTTCACGTTCAGGGATCGGAAGAGCAGGGCTGACTCTGACAACTTCGTCGCCTATGCGTCCTTGGAGGACCTTGCGGCCTTTCTCTCGGTGGCCGGACGGGAGTTGGCCAACCTCCGAAACCGCTGAAATCATGGCCCATCTAAGACCGAACGTCCAGGTTGCTGGGCAGCTGAGGGCACTGCGTTCATCCCGCATCATCTCACCTCCCTGGCAGCAACCTGCTCGGCCTTCCGCCCGGTGAACTGCTGCCACCGCTCCACCATGACGTCGCAGCGGTTCGACGGGCTCACCGCCCTAAGCGAAGTCGAAGGATAGAGCGTGTCCACCGCCATCAGGAACGCCCGCCGACCGGTCTGCCTGCCCCGAGCAAAGCCGCGGGGTTCGCAGCCGATGAGCGTAGAGCCCGAGCCGCCGAACAGGTCCAGCACGTTCTCGCCCGGGCAGCTGGAGTACTGGATCGCCCGCACGGCCAGCTCGACAGGCTTCTCCGTCAGGTGGACCATCATGGGCGGTGCCGTGGGCGAAGGACGGTTCTCGTACTCCGTTAACCAGCAAGGACATGAGGGCTCGGCGCACCGCCAGAGTCAAGGGGTTTCTGGGCGGAATCCGGGTACTGCGTGGACGCGTCTTCGGCGTCGGAGGAGGCGGGTTCGGGCGCAGCTTCCGGGCGGGTGCTCAGGCGAAGGACGCCGGCGGCCAGGATGGTGGCGATCTCGCGGCGGCGTTGGTCAGGACTCAGGTCTGCCTCGGTCGGATGCATGGGCGGCTCCTATCGAGCTCAAGCCCACGACGACCTCGGCCTTGCCGCCGGTGCGGCGTCGGGCAGGGCGATGTAATCTCTCTGCTGTTTACTTACCCCGTCGGGGTTCAAAACGTCGAGAATGGGGTCCCATGTTTTGAAAACCTGCACTCTCGTGACGACGCTACTTTATTCATGCGCATCTACTCTGCAGCCGAACGGTAAAGCTCACCTGCTGGTAAGAAGCGCCAGCGATTCACCACTCAGGTGCAGCGCCTTGTTAGGCATCTGCGTGCCTAACGAAACTGATCAGTGTTCGCCTCCAGAGGAATCCGAACACGATCGTTAGAAGGGCAAGAACACCCCCGCCGATTGCACAAGCAACGCGTACCTTCTTGGCCAGCCTTAGTCGTTCCCGCCCGTGGCTCAGTTCCAGCTCGCCTGCATGAAGTCGCCTTTCCCCAACGTCAACCTTGCGCTCTCCTTCGGCAATCTGTTCTTCTCCCTCGGCGATCTGCTCTCTACCCTCCTCGAAGCCCTTGCCGCCCTTCAGCAGCTTGTCCGCCAGCACCAAGAACAGGCTGTCTTCAGCTTGCGCGTACTCCTCCTCGCCCTCTGACAATTCTCGCTTGCCGGCGGCCAACCGCGCCTTGCCTTCTGCCATCGCAGCCTGTCCTTCTTCCAGCTGTCTTTGACCTTCGGCTATTCGGATTTCCCCGGCAGAAATGAGTTTGCCGAGAAACAGATAGCCAGCTACCGACGCAATAGCCGACAGGAGTAAGAGCAGCAGCACGAGCAGCTTGCCCATGATATTCCCCTCTGTGTTTCTACTGGCCTAACTCTCTATTCTACGGCAACTACCGTTTGCTCGCCTTTCGGTCATTCGGCTGGGGCATTCTGGCGATCTCACTGGCGAATCACGTCGGAATCGGCCCAGAACTTGGCTGTGTATGTGCATTTCAGAGGTTAGAATCTGGCGACTCGCTCAACAATTGGCTCGCGGATTGAAAGCGTTTTTCCACCTCCTGGCGGTCCTCCTCTTCCAGCAACCCGGCGCGTGCCCCGCGGGCGATCATCCTGGCGTGCCGTAACAGCGCATCGCGGTCCTCCGGCCGATGTACGAAGCCCGCAACCTCGGCAATCGTTTCCAGCAGACGGATGGTCACCGCAGCGCTGGAACGGCCATATTGCCGGATCTGGTTGAACGCCGCGTCCGTGACCTCCGGGAACGTGAAGACAGGCGTAATGATCCGAAGATGATCCTGAGTGTCATGTCGATAAGGCGACGGCATGTCTCGTTGCGCCAAGCGGCACAGTGCCGACCCCAAGTGGTCCACACATGTCATCGCCGTGAACGGGTCATTCACCCCGGGGGAGAGGGCCCGTATCGCGATTTCGACAAGCTGATTGACCGCGAACTCAATATCCTGACCTGACGTACGCTGGTTACCCAGGGCGAACGCGGACTTGACGCGCTCGACAAGCTGATCGGTAACCCTGCTCTCTGGCCAGACCAGCGCCAGCACGCGAGTGGCAACGACATAGTGGCCGGGTCGTCGCTCCAGTCGAATAACGACATCCTCTTGCATGGCCAACGCCAACAAAGCGTCCCCATCGACAAACTGTAGATAGCCGTCCCCGGCAGATCTAATCGGACGGGCCTCCTGAGCGAACGTGTCGAGGAAGCCCGCATCGGGTGGCTCCGTCGGAATCCGTGGCGCTCCCCGTCCGGTGTCTTTCGGGAACAGGCGGTCTATTCCCTCGATCAACTCCGTTCCGACCCGCGCCACGATTTCGTTGGCCTGGATAGAAACGGACACGTGATGGATAAAGTAGATCAACACCCCCACACTTCCCACCGCGAGCAGCACGCCGAGGGTGACAGACAGGTGGGGGACGAAGGCGATCTCCTCAGCGCGGCGGATGGTGCGGAGGACGAGCAAGCAGTACAGGAAGGTGGCGACGAACGTACCGAGTACCACTTGGGTCGTGGTGTCGCGCATGAAACTGCGGAGCAGACGGGGGCCGAGCTGCGACGAGGCGAGCGATAGAGCGACCAGGGTCATCGAAAAAACCACCCCGGCGATGGTGATCATTGATCCGGCGATGGCCCCCAGCAAGACACTCGCCCCTTCCGCTCCGCCGGTGAAAGTCCAACTCCAGTTAAGCGTCAACCAGTCCGTCACCGGCTTATCCAGGGCGACGGTTGCGAAGGCCAACACCATCGCCCCGCCGGCCATGACCGCCGGGAGAAACCAGAAACTGGAACGAACGCGGGCCCATGTTTTGAAGACCTGCACTCTCATGACGACACTACCTCATTCATGCGCATCTACTCTGCAGCCGAACGGTAAAGCTCACCTGCCGGTAAGAAGTCCCAGCGAATTACCAGTCAGGTGCAGGGCCTTGCTAGCTAAGCATCTGTGCGCATACGTAACACGAGTCGAGCTGCGCCCACAATGGCCTTCGCTTTCCGGGCGGCGACCGGCTCGCTGTCTGGCGGGTTATCAATGCTCGTCCACTACGTACTTGCCCGGCGCAAGTTCGAAATGGCGGGTGAACAGCTCAGGTTGCTTCCGCGCCCCACCGAGAAGGATGCGGAGCAGATCATGGAACGCTCGTTTGAGCGGGCCAGCGACGAGCAGGCGCACGCCCAGCCGCATCAGCGTGAAGAGGCAATGGCTCGTGTTTTCCGGCTCCCACTGGTCAGTTTGTCGTATTCCGGTCCCGCAGGAACAAGAATACGATCAATCGGTACAGGATTAGAAGTATAAATAGAACAACCAGAAGCGCAAAGGCGCGCCAGAAGAACGCATCCAATACGACTTGGCTCTGATCGGCGGCCGTCGTGATACTCTCGTCGACAGATTCGTTAACATCCTGCATCCTGTTTTTCAACTCCGGCGAGCCCAGCAAGTGCTCCGTTCTCTTGAGCAGTTCGTCCATGTGCTTCGCAGCCTTCGTCACTTCTTTGACGGCCTGCTCATATTCGCGGATATCAAAGGGACGTGATCGGCTCTCCGTTTTCGATTGGTCTTTGGCATCGAACCGGGCGAATAGGTCCCCGGCCGTCTGGAGCGTTTGTTCCAGCGAGTCGATCAACGGTTTCAGTGAGTCGGCGAATCCATCCGCTTGGTCGAGTGCGCCCCGTACGTTGGCGATGGTCTTATCCGCATTTTGCAGACGCTCATCGACCCCCTTGAGGATGGCTTCCCGTTCAGTCGCGACATTCTCCGGAAGTTGCTCGATCTCGTCGGTCAGCCGATGTATATCGTCAAGAGCCGTATCAAGTTCCGGCGTGGCGACCCACTCGTCCTTAATAGCAGCTGTCTCCCACCGGAGCAGCGTGGGCGCGCGCTTGAGCCAATGGAACAGATGATCGCCGAGGAAGCGCGCCTCGTCGATGGCCTGGCCCGCCTGCCCGATCTCGGCGAAGAAGCCACGGGCCTCAAGCACATCGGCGGCAGCGGATCTGTTCCGCCCGAGGGCAAAGTTCGAGAAGCGAACAAACGAGGCGCGGATCATATCAGGGTTCTCCTGACGCCACTCCCGCAACAGCGACTTAAACGTTTCAAGTTGATCGGGGGTAAGCACCCGCGCGGCAAGCGTCCAGGACTCTTCTCTGGCGCGAGCCAAGGCGTCGGCCAGTTTCTGACCGCGCTGGCCGAACACCGCGACGGCCCTGCCATCGTCGCCCCACACTTGACTTACCAATGTGGTGACCACCACCAGGTCGAGCATACGCGTGAAGGGGTCGGCGTTACTGGCGATGTCGTAGACATTGGCGGCGTTGTCCGCGAGAAGCACTTGTGCCGCTCCGCGCTGCGCTGGATCCGAGTTGCTCTCCTTTAAATCATCGCAGACGGAATAAAGCAGGCCGACGTAGCGATCGGCAAAGGCAAGTGTGAGTCCGTCCAGTTCCTCCGCCGTAATTCGCTCTCCAGCCGCGGCCCCGCCAAACTCACGCTCAGGTTTCTCTTCCGCGCTTCGCTGCGGCGCGCTACATCCTCCGCACAGGAACACCACGTGCGCAATCGCCAACAGTGTGACGGTGGCAAGTGACGATTGAAGAGTCATCAAGGCCTCCAACTGAACTAGCCGATATTCCCCAGCTACCTCCCGGCGGGCCCTGCGCTGAGCGGCTCGGAAGCCAGCGTACCGCCTCATAGCCCTATGCCCCCATTTGGCAGGAGTTATCTTGCTTCCTGCCTGTCGCGCTGAATATAGGGAACGTCCCATCCGTTGTCAAGCCTTAAAAAGCGCGCTTGCGGTGCGGGCGCAACCGGCTTGTTAACCTACGGGGCACTCTCGGCGGGTGAATCCGAGAGTTTCGGCCAATCTGGTGGTGCGGGGGAGGACAGACGTCGTCACCGGCCGACGACAGAGAGTGCGGGCGGGCGAGTCAGGGGATCGGCGGGTTGCCTAGCCAGGGACCACCTGCGCAGCGTCGCCGTCCCTTTCCACTGCCGCGGACCGCACTATCGCTGCGCCTTACGACGCGCCGTCCTCTCCCGGAAAGAACAGACCCTCGCAGTTCTGGCCGAGGTCTTCGCGCCATGGACGCCATCTCTCGAGCGCGACCAGCACGGCGATGATCACAGCGATCATCACCACTGCAAGCAGCCCGTAAGGCAGGCCGGTCTGGTCCGCCAGCGTCACCTTGCCCGGCCCGTCGCTCAGGGGAGAGAGCACCGGTTCCATGTATCCATAGGCCATTGCGCCACATATGCCTCCGGCAACGATCGCCCACGCGTCTTTGTATCCCGCCCCGACCTGCGCAAGCACGGTCCCGGGGCAGGCCCCCGCGAGCGCCATGCCCCCGCCGAAGACAACACTGCCCGCGATGGTTGCCGGGTAGAGGGCCGCCTTCGGGTGCAACTCCACGGCGCCGATGGCGTGCAGTACTGCAATCACCGCTGCGCTCGTCGCTATGGCAGCGAGAAACACTTTGAGCATTGTGAAGTTGCGCAGTTGGAACTGGCCGACGATCATGCCCGGCTCGAAGACGCGTCCCTTCTCCAGGGCGATCCCGAACAGTATGCCCATCAAGAGCCCGACTATCACGTAGACTGCGATCATCGCCCCACCCCCCCTAGAGTCTGCGGAAAAGATTCGCAACCACGATTCCACCGGCGAACATCCCGACGGCGACCACAAGCGAACCCACGGCTAACTGGGCCACACCGGAAAGTCCATGACCGCTCGTGCAGCCCCCCGCCCATCGGGCTCCGAAAAGCATCAAGAAACCGCCGATAAACCCAACGGCGAGACGGCGCGCCAATGTGTTGATGCCCAATGCCTTGCGCCAGATGGGTGAGAAACTCTCCCGCGTCGCTGAAGACCACCTTACGGATAGATAGGCACCGATCGCGATGCCGATCAGCATGCTGCTCTGCCAGGCGTACTTCATGGACGTCATGTACTTGTTGAAATAAGCGATCTGCTGCACATCCCGATCAAAGACGGAGGCCACATACCCCGCTCCCGAAACGTAGGAGGAAGATGCACCCAGAGCCGTACGAATGATGAGAAACGCCGGAATCTGCAGCAGACCGATGATGAGGCCCGCCGCGTACGGTGACCATGCCTTCTCTTTGAGCCACCTCATTTTCGCCCTCTCCTTCCAAGCGCCGCGCCCTCGAAATCAGGCGCCCCTCTATCGACCGTCAGCATCGCCCATCTCCTCCCGCTAAAGATGACGACTCAGTGAAACACCCCCACAGACTTCGCCGTTCGAAGTGTGCATGTGTTGGCGAGGGAGATCCTGGAATCGACAGATCCATAACTACTTCAGCCACGGGCGGCTGTCAACTGCTCGCCGTTGAGCGTGCGAAAGCCAGGGGCAAGACCGTCATCTTCACCTGTTTCGTTCGGGGTTCGAACGCAACCGGCTTGTTAACCTACGGGGCACTCTCGGGGGGTGAATCTGAGAGTCTCGGCCGATATCGGGCGGTCTGGGCCGCCGGGCCGGGGCGGTGGCCGTCGGCAGAGAGTACGGGCGGGCGCCTCAGTGGATCGGCGAGTTGGCGTAAGTCGTTGGCAAGGGGGCGTCTACGCGTAAAGGGGTGGAGCGTGAGTGCTCCGGCTCTGCTGTTAACCTATGCGCCCCGGTGAGTTACGTAAAAACGGAAGTTGGCTCCCCGTCGAGGACTCGAACCTCGAACCTAGCGGTTAACAGCCGCCCGCTCTACCAATTGAGCTAACGGGGAACCGTGCGCGTCGGTGGGGTGCAGATGGCGTGGTGGGCCCCGCCGAATGCCTATGGGGTTATTTTAGCGGGCGGCCCGGCGAAGTCAAGCGCAACGGGGCGCAGGGGAGGACCACGGCGCTTCAGACCGCTGCCAGAGGCCCGCAGACGCGGCATCGCCACGCCCTATCAGCCGCCGCCTTTGCCCTTGCCTTTGCCCTTACCCTTGCCGGGCGGGTCGTCGGGAGGCCCGGGGTTGATGACGCGGACGGTGTCCTGACCGCTGACCGCACCGCAGAGCGTGATGACGTTCATCTGGTCGGGCACGAGGCCGGCGCGCACGTCTTCGCCGCTGAACTGGACCTTGAGCGTCCCGGCCTGCTCCATCTCGCAGCGCTCGCCCGGAACCGGGTCGCCGACGGGGCCGCAGGCGGTGACGTCGCCGGCCGACAGGCCGGTCAGGTCGAGGGCGGCCACTTCGATCTCCGCCGTGTCGGGCTCGGAGTCCACCTGGCCGTCGTTGACGATGAGCCGGGCGGTGTAGCTGCCGGGAGCGAGGGATACGGTGGCGTCGGCGCCGGTGACAGTGGCGACCTCGTTGCCGTCGGCATCGAGGACGCTCCAGGCGCAGGTCAGTTCGTCCCCGTCGGGGTCGCTCGAGCCGGACCCGTCGAGCTGCACTTCCGCCTCGGCATCGGGGTCGGCGGTCAGGTAGGCGTTCACGAATCTCGCGCCGGCGCGCAGGTTGATGACGTCGGGGTCCACGTCCGCAAAGACGTCATCGGCGGTGGCGGAGTATGGCCCTCCGGCGTCGGCGACGGGCGGCCGGTTGGTGGGCAGATACTCGACGACATAGCCGCTCATGCGCTTGCCGGCGGGCAGGTCGTTCCATTCGGCGTCGGTGCTGTTGAGATGGATGCGGTTCTCGTTGGCATCGCCGCTGTTGTTGTTGGGTTCGTTGGATGCCCAGTTGGTGAATTCGAAGGGCTCCCCGGAGACCCAGCGCCAGCCTTCTCCGGGTTCGGTGCTGCCGTCCTGCTGGAGGGCGCCGATCCAGTAGCCGCCTTCGCGGGCGGCCCTGGGGAAGTTGGCGGCGATGAAGTCGCTCTCGGCCTGGGAGTTGATCGTGACGAGTCGGCCGACGTATTCGTTCCCGTCGCCGTCGGTGAAGCGCCGAGAGGCCGCTTCACGGGCGACGCGCGCCCAGTCGGCCCGATAGCGGACGGCTTCGTAGTAGTTCCCCGTGCCATCGAAGCGGACGGGCGCCGCCGCGGCAGCGGCGGTCATCACACAGCAGGCCAGCACGGCGACCAGCAGTTTCCTCGCCATGGTCCCTTCCCCTGCCCAGGATACGCTGTCTGCAATATCATCGGCGAACTGCCCCTCCCCATGCCGCGCAGTTGCACTGTGAGACACGCCATATCAGAGCAAAAAACATGCCCTGCACGAGACGCGCCCTCGGGGGCTTCTCAGGCATCTTCGGCGCGCATGCGGCCGTCGCAGAACGAAACAGCACACCTCAGTCGGCG
>JAWOCH010000416.1:0-3383 GCA_046483865.1 Candidatus Brocadiia bacterium
CAAACACCGTGCTCACCGACGTGGCCAGCACCAAGGTGAACGTCGTCGAGTGCGCCAGCCAGGCCCTCCGCGGGCGTCCGGACATCGCTTTCGTGCCTGCACATCCCATCGCGGGCAGCGAACAACGCGGCCCCCTCGCCGCAGAACCGGACTTGTTCGAGGGTTCCGTCTGCATCCTGACCCCCATGACCAACACTTTCCCCGACACCAAGCGAGCCGTAATGGGCCTGTGGCAGTCCCTGGGGGCGCGCACGGTGAGTATGACGCCCCAGGCGCACGACCGTCTGGTCGCCCGCATCAGCCACCTGCCGCACATGGCCGCCGTGGCGCTGATGGCGCTTGTAGACCCGGACGAAGCCGAACTGAGTGGCGGAGGCCTGCGCGACACCACCCGCGTGGCCAGCGGCGATCCCGACCTGTGGCGGGAGATCTGCCGGGCGAACAGCGGCCCAATCCGCGAGGCCCTGGTGGACCTGATCGCCGTCCTGAAGGACATGGCCGGCGCCCTTCAGAAGGGAGACATGGACGCGGTGCATCGGATGCTGACACACGCCAAGCAGAAGCGGGACAGCACCATCGCCTCGCACCCGGGAGAGGGCCAGTAGCGATGCAGTATCGTATCGAGGTAATCCACAAAGAAGGCTGCAAGGATCCCGACGGGCTCAGCGCGCTGGCGGACGTGCGCGACCTGGGCATAGAGGGCGTCCAGGGCATACACGCGGTCAACGTGTTCCTGGTGGACGGCGATCTGGCGCGGGAGCAGGTCTGCCGGCTGACTGAGGCGCTGTTCGTTGACCCGGTCGTGCAGCAGTACCGCATCTGCGGCCCTGACCAGGAAGAGTGGCCCTGGGCCGAGGGACCGGGCGTGCACTCCATTGAGGTCAAGCGCAAACCGGGCGTGATGGACCCCGTCCAGCAGAGCGCGCTGAAAGCCGCTCGCGACCTGGGGTTGGCCGAGGGAATCGAGGCCATCCGAACGGCTGAGAAGTACCTGATCCGGGGTCAACTCGGCAAGGAGCAGTTGGGACGGATTGCCTGGAAGGCGCTCGCAAACGACACCATCGAGGAAGTGCACATAGACCAGCCCGAGGTGGCATACCCGCTGCACGCCGTGCAGTATGAGTTCGAGAAGGTGCACGTTCCCCTGCGGCAGGCGGACGACGAAGAGCTGATGAGGATAAGCCGCGACGGCGTCCTGTCCCTGACGCTCGAGGAGATGCGCACCATCCAGGACCACTTCCGGGAGCTGGGCCGCGATCCGACGGACCTTGAACTCGAGGTGCTCGCCCAGACCTGGAGCGAGCACTGCGTCCACAAGACGCTCCGCGGGCACATCACCTACGCAGGCCCCGTGCCCCACGGATGGGAAGACCACCTGGACGCCGACGGACGGTTGGTGCTCGACAACCTGCTGGCACAGACGGTCGCGCGCGCCACGTTGGAGCTGGACCGGCCCTGGTGCATCAGCGTGTTCAAGGACAACGCCGGCGTCATCGGCTTCGATGAGGAGAACGCCGTCTGCTTCAAGGTCGAGACGCACAATCACCCCAGCGCCATCGAGCCCTACGGCGGCGCGAACACCGGCATCGGCGGCGTCATACGGGACCCCCTCGGCACTGGCCTTGGCGCCCGGCCCGCGCTGAACACGGATGTCTTCTGCTTCGGCCCGCCGGACATGCCCGAGGAGGACGTGCCGCCTGGCGCTCTGCATCCGCTGCGGGTCATGAAGGGAGTGGTGGCCGGAGTGCGCGACTATGGCAACCGGATGGGCATCCCCACGGCGAACGGCGCGGTGTACTTCGATGAGCGCTACACCGGCAACCCGCTGGTCTACTGCGGCAATGTTGGAGTCATCCCCCGGGACCGCGTGGAGAAAGCCGCCCGGCCGGGCGACCTTGTCGTCATGCTGGGCGGCAGAACGGGGCGTGACGGCATCCACGGGGCCACGTTCAGTTCCGTCGAGCTGACCAGCGAGAGCGAGGAGGTCTCCAGCGGAGCCGTCCAGATAGGCAACCCGATCACCGAGAAGAAGGTGGTGGACACGCTGCTGGAAGCGCGCGACCGGGGGCTCTACACGGACATCACCGACTGCGGCGCGGGCGGGCTGAGCTGCGCTGTCGGAGAGATGGGCGAGCGCATCGGCGTGGAGGCGGAGATCGAGGACGTGCCCCTCAAGTACCACGGCCTATCCTACAGCGAGACCTGGATATCCGAGGCACAGGAGCGCATGGTCATCGCCGTGCCGCCGGAGAACCTGGACGAGCTGATGGGCGTGTTCGAGGGCGAGAACGTCGAGGCCACCGTGATCGGCCGATTCACTGACGACGGCATGTTGCGCGTCACCTATGGCGGCAACACGGTGGTGGAGCTGGAGATGGGCTTCGTCCACAACGGCCTGCCCGGCTTTCACGGCGAAGCACGTTGGGAGCCGCCTTCCTTCCCCGATCCGCTACTGGAGGACTCCTGGGACGAGCGCGCAGAAGACTGCCGGCGCGCCCTGGACGGGCCCGCGAACTACGCCGGGGCCCTTGAGCAGATACTGGCCGCGCCCAACGTGCGCTCGAAGGAATGGATCATCCGTCAGTACGATCACGAGGTGCAGGGCCAGACCGTGGTCAAGCCGCTGGTCGGCGCACAGAGCGACGGCCCCGGCGACGGCTGCGTAATCACACCCATCCTCGACTCGCCTCGAGGGGTCGCGGTCTCCTGCGGTCTGAACCCGAAGTACGGCGACATTGACACGTATCACAGCGCAGCTTCGGCCATGGACGAGGCGCTGCGGAACCTGACGGCCGTCGGGGCTTCCGTAGAACGGGCGGCCATCCTGGACAACTTCTGCTGGGGCAACACGAGCCGTCCGGAGCAGTTGGGCACGCTCGTGCGCGCCGCCCTGGCCTGCTATGACTTCGCCGTCGGCTTCGGCGTGCCCTTCATAAGCGGCAAAGACAGCCTGAACAACGAGTTCAACACCGGGGAAGAAGTGATCGCCATCCCCCCCACCCTACTGATCAGCGCGATCTCGGTGATGGACGATGCCCGCCGCGCCGTCACCATGGACCTCAAAGAGCCCGGCAACAGGCTGTATCTGGTCGGCGCCACGCATGGCGAACTGGGAGGCAGCCACTACCTTGAGCTGTTCGGCCTGACGGGCATGACCGTGCCGCAGGTTCGCGTGGACACGGCCCGGCGTTCGATGCTGGCGCTCCACTCGGCGATCGACCGGGGACTGGTTCGGGCGTGTCACGATCTGTCGGAGGGCGGGCTGGGAGTGGCTGCGGCCGAGATGGCATTCGCCGGCCAGGTCGGAGCGCATCTGTCCCTGGAGGCAGTTCCCTGGTCTGGCCCGGACGAGCACCGGCGCGATGCGGTGGTGCTGTTCAGCG
>JAWOCH010000427.1:0-4478 GCA_046483865.1 Candidatus Brocadiia bacterium
CTGGAGGGCCACGCTCTGTCGTGGCCGGGGCAAAGGCGGACGCGACGGAGTTTACCCGCCGGGGCGGGCGCGTCCCTCAATGTGGCTCACAGGCGCTTGAACTCCGCCACCACCCGCCGCGCCTTCTCGAACGAGACTGGTGGCGGCAGCACGCCGGCGGAGGTCAGGAAGATGCCCCGCCGGTCCGGGCAGGCGGCCACGTCGTCTGCCACCGTCTGGACTATGGTCTCGACCGGCTCCAGCCAGAGGGTGGCGTTCGTGCCGCCGATGAGCGCCTTGCTCGGCATCCGCGTGCGCCCGTCGGCCAGCATCGTGTCGCCCACCGGCGGGCTGGTGAACGCCTCGTTGGCCTGCGCGGGGAGCGAGTCAATCATCTCCAGCAGCGCGTTCAGCTTCCCGCACATGTGGTGGACGGCGATCACGCCGTGGTCGCGGACCAGCCGCCCGTATTCGGTCAGGTGGGGGACGCAGAATTCCTCGAACATCGCCGGGCTGATCAGCGTCGTCGAGGTGTTCTCTGTCAGCCAGAAACTGTCGGCCGCCACGTGCGGCAGCAGCGCGCGGAGTTCGGCCATCCGGTCGGCGTGCATCAGGCCGAGGGTTTCGGCGAACAACTCCGGCTCGTCGTGCAGCAGATACATCGTCTGCTCCGGGCCGCAGACATGTTCGACCATGTTCATAAGCGGCGACGGCCCGATGCCGGCCATCGTAAAGGCGTCCTTCGCCTCCAGCTCCTCCTGACGGGCCGCCCACTGCTCCGCCTTCTCCGTCGGCACGGAGTAGGCGGCGTCGGCGAACAGCCAGCGCAGACGACGCAGGTCGTCCACGCCCTGCACGGGGAAGCGCGTCGGGTGCCAGGACTCGGTGTACCGATCGAAGGTCTGCTCGGAGACCAGCGGCCCGTCGGGGGTCTCCATGACGGTCCGGCGCAGGCCGTCCTCGGTGGTGACGGTCCAGTCCACGTGGGGTGTCTCGCGCTCGGCGGCGGCCCAGCACCCCAGCATCAGGTCGCAGCCGGCGCGGCGCAGCAGCTCCTCGGCGTCCATGTCGCAGTAGGGCTCCGGCTGGGACGACTGCCAGGTGCGGTTGGTCATCTTCAGCCAGACGGGAAACCGGTCCACCTCCTCCTGGCGCAATGTCGCCAGGATGCGCTCCCGGTTGGTCATCGTCTCGGTGCTGCTCTCGGTTCCGGCGCTCACCGCCCCCCCGGCGCGTTCGACTCAGCTCTCGATGCCCAGCCGCCGTTTGCACTCGTCGAGCATCTTGACCGTCCGGCTGGCGCCGACGCGGGTTACGCCGAGGGCCCGCACCTCGAGCAGCCGGTCCAGGCTGCGCACGGCACCGGCGGCCTTCACCTGGACCTCGGGCGCCGAGTGCTCGCGCATCAGCTTCAGGTCGTGGTCGGTCGCACCCGCGTAGGAGTACTTCCCGTCGGCGCCCTTCACGTAGTTGTAGCCGGTGCTGGTCTTGACCCAGTCGGCGCCGGCCTCGCTGCATATCTCGCACAGGGCGATCTTGTAGCTGTCCTCCGGCAGCAGGTCGTTCTCGAAGATGACCTTGATGAGCGCCCCGCCCTCGTGGGCGGCGTTGACCACCTGCTGGATGTCGGCGCGGACGAAGTCCCAGTCCTCGCTGAGCACCTTGCCGATGTTGGACACCATATCCAGCTCTTCGGCGCCGTCGGCGAGCGCGCGCTCCGCTTCGGCGACCTTCACGGCCGTGGTGTGCCCGCCGTCGGGGAAGCCGACGGTGGTGGTGACCTTGGTGGCGCTGTCGGCCAGCAACTCCGCCGCGCGCGCCGTGTAGTAGGGCTTGATGCAGACGGTGACCGTCCCGTACTCGTCCGCGATGCGGCAGCCCTCCTCCAGCTCAGCGTCCGTCATGGACGGGCTCAGCAGGCTGTGGTCAATCATCCCCGCTATGTCTTCGTAGGTGTAATCCATCCGTTGCCCCTTTCTTCGGCCGCTCGGCAGTCCGTTGAAGAATGCACGACTTCCAGGTTGCGGCAGACAGATGCCGATCAGAACCTGCCTTCGTGTGTGGCACGGCCGCCCTCGGCCGTGAGTCCTCAGCCGGGGGCGGCTGAGCCACATTCTTCAACTGGCTGTCACGCCATGTATTGTCTCAGGAATCGGGCGCTCTGGACAAGCGCTGCCTTGCGCCGCTCCAGCGCGCCCTCGTAGGCGCGGTCCTCAACTTCCACGCAGACGGGTCCGTCGTAGCCCACGTCGGTCAGCACGCTGAAGAACCGGCCCCAGTCCACGTCGCCCAGGCCGGGCAGCTTCGGCGTGTGGAACTCGAGCGGGTGCGCCAGCACGCCCACGTCGTCCAGCCGGTGCATGTCCACGCGGGCGTCCTTGGCGTGGACGTGGAAGACGCGGTCGGCGAACTCCCGCAGCGGCGCCACCGGGTCAATGCCCTGCCAGATGAGGTGCGACGGATCGTAATTCAGCCCGAAGTGCTCGCTCGGAATCTCCTCGAACATGCGCCGCCAGACGGCCGGGCTGTGGGCCAGGTTCTTGCCGCCCGGCCACTCGTCCTCGGTGAACAGCATGGGGCAGTTCTCGATGCCGATGCGCACGCTGTGCCCCTCGGCGAACTCGACCAGCGGCGGCCAGCGGTCCTGGAAGACCGGCCAGTTCGCCTCGACGCTCTTCGCCGGATCGCGACCGATGAACGTGTTCACCACGGTCACGCCGAGCATCGGCGCGGCGGCGATCACGCGCTTGATGTGTTCGATGCAGAAGCCGGCCTCGTCCTCGTCCGCCGCCAGGGGGTTGGGGTAGTATCCCAGCCCGCTGATGGCGACGCCGGCCTCGTGCAGGAGGGCCTCGATGCGGTCCGCCTCGGCCTGGTCCAGTTCGGTCACGTCCACGTGCGTCACGCCGGCATAGCGGCGCTCTGCCTTGCCCGGCGGCCAGCACATCAGCTCGACGCACTCGAAGCCCGCCCCGGCGGCGAACTCCGCGACGGCCTCCAGCGACAGGTCCGGCAGGATAGCGCTGCACAGCCCGAGTTGCATGTTCGTGTTCCCCCAAGTGTGAACCGTCTTCTCGACCCGTCGCCCATCATAGCCGGGCCGCCCGGCCTGTCAAGCCCGCCGCGCTGGAAGGGGCGGCGGAGCGGCCGTATACTATACTCGATCTATGTCGCAGGAAGGAGAACCGGCCATGTGCGCGATGAGTTCCCGGGAGCGCGTCGCGAAGGCCTTCCGGCACGAGGAGCCGGACCGCGTGCCGGTGGACTACAGCGCGAACCCGGGGATTGACCGCCGCCTGAAGGAGCACTTCGGGCTGGACGCCGACGACTCGGAGGGCCTCCGGCACGCCCTGGGGGTGGACTTCCGCTGGGTCCAGGCGCCGTACGCTGGCCCCCGGCTGCACGCGGCGGCGGAGGAGGAGCCGGGCCTGCACGTCTCGCCCGATTGGGGACTGCATTCCCGGCGGATCGAGCACGAGTCGGGCGCCTACTGGGAGCCGCAACCGCATCTGGAGTCGCTCGATCAGGAAACGGCCGCCGCCTATCCCATGCCCTCGCCCGACGATTACGACTACGAAGCCGTGCCCGCCGACTGCGAGCGCTTCGACGGCCACTTCGTGAGCACGGGCGCGGGGTTCGAGGTGATGAACTACACCGGCCGGTTCGTCGGGCACGAAGCGATGTACGTTGGCCTGGCCGCCGGCGAGCCGGCCTTGCTGACCTTCATCGAACGCTACGTGCGGGTGAAGTATGAGATCGCCCGGCGGACCATCGAGGCGGCAGGCGGGGGGCTGCACTGCCTGTGGATCGGCGAGGACCTGGGCACCCAGCGCGGCCCGCGCATCAGCATGCGGCTCTGGCGCGAGCGCATCCGGCCCATCCACGAGCGGTTCGTACACCTGGCGAAGGAGCACGGGCTGGCGGTCATGATACACTCCTGCGGCTCGTCGAGCTGGGCGTTCGAGGATTTCATCGAGATGGGCATTGACGCCGTGGACACGCTCCAGCCGGAGGCGGCCGACATGGCGCCCGAGTACCTGAAGCGCAGCTTCGGCGACCGGCTGGCCTTTCACGGCTGCATCAGCACCGCCGGACCCGTGGCGCACGGGACGTTTCAGGAGACCGAGGAGTACTGCCGGCGGACGCTCCAGGTCATGATGCCCGGCGGGGGATACTGCTTCGCCCCGACCCACCAGTTGCAGGACGACTCGCCGACCGAGAACGTCCTGGCCATGTATCGCACCGCCCGCGAGTGCGGCGTGTACTGAGCGCCGCGCGCGACGCCACCTGGAGGGCCACGCTCTGTCCGGCCTTCGCAGCCGAAGCGGCTGCTTCGGCGGAGTAGGCTCGTGGCCGGGGCAGAAACGCGGGCGCGACGGAACGCGCCCCTCCACCGGAACGTCTCGGACGGTCTCCGCCGGGCGGACAAGGTCCCTGGAGGGCCACGCTTCCGCGTGGCCGTCCCCCTCCGTTGGGTAGGCGCGGCGTCTCGGGCGCCG
>JAWOCH010000434.1:0-8528 GCA_046483865.1 Candidatus Brocadiia bacterium
GACCCGGGGCTGGAAGAAGGCCATCGTCGCACTCAGGCCCGGCGACACCATCGACATTGGTTACTGACAGGGGCGACTGAAGGATAGAGATGGGAATCAAGAAGCACAAACCGACCAGCCCCGGCCGACGCGGGATGACGGTGAGCGACTTCTCGGAGATCACCCGCTCGAAGCCGGAGAAATCGCTCCTGAGGCCACTGAAGCGCACCGGAGGGCGGAACAACCTGGGGCGCACCACCACCCGGTTCCGCGGCGGAGGGCACAAGCGGCGCTACCGGGTCATTGACTGGAAACGCGACCGGGAAGACGAACCGGCAACAGTGCTGGGCATCGAATACGATCCCAACCGGTCTGCGCGCATCGCGCTGGTCGAGTATCCGGACGGAGAGAGACGCTACATCCTTGCCCCGGAGAAGCTGCGGGTGGGCCAGCAGGTGGTCAGCGGACCGGAAGCCGAGCCGCGTGTGGGCAACTGCATGCCACTGGGCCGGGTTCCGCTGGGTCTGTTCGTGCACAACATCGAGCTGAAACCAGGCAAGGGCGGACAGATCGTGCGGAGTGCCGGCTCGGCCGCCCAGGTCAGCGCCCGTGAGGGGCGCTACGTTCATGTCATACTGCCAAGCGGCGAGATCCGCCGACTGCCGCGCCACTGCCGCTGCACCATGGGCCGCGTCGGCAATGCGGACCACCAGAACGTGAAGCTGGGCAAGGCCGGCCGCGCGCGCTGGCTGGGGCGTCGGCCTCACGTGCGCGGTTCGGCGCAGAACCCGGTCAGCCATCCCATGGGCGGCGGTGAAGGGCGCCGGGCCGGCGGACGCCACCCGTGCTCGCCCACCGGCGTACTGGCGAAGGGTGGCCGCACCCGCAAGAGAAAGAAATACAGCGATCGTTTCATCGTGCGCAGAAAACGGAGGAAGTGATACGGCGTGAGCAGATCACTGAAAAAGGGACCCTACGTTGACGAGAAGCTCCTGCGGAAGGTCATGCGGCAGAAGGACAACAACGACCGCACGCCCATCCGCACCTGGGCCAGGGCCTGCACCATCATCCCGGACTTCGTCGGGCACACGTTCCTGGTGCACAACGGCCGCTCGTTCGACAACGTGTTCGTCACCGAGGACATGGTGGGGCACAAGCTGGGAGAGTTCGCCCTGACACGGACGTTCCGCGGGCACAGCTTCCGCCGCGAACGTCCGCGCTGAGGAGCGCAACGTGAGGTCCGGATCCTGCGAGCAGAGATAACCTGAGTGATGAAGTTCGAAGCAACGCACAGATACGCGCCCATATCCCCCACGAAGGTCCGCCTGGTGGTGGACCTGGTGAGGGGTAAGCACGTGAACGACGCGCTGCAGATACTGCGCGCGACCCCCAAGCGGGGCGCGTACTTCGTGGACAAAGTGCTGCGCTCGGCCATGGCCAATGCCGACCAGGACCTGGAGGCGGACATGGAGAGCCTGCGCGTGACCGAGGCTCGCGTGGACAAGGGTCCGGTCAGGCGCAAGTGGCAGGCCAGGGGGCGCGGCCGCGCCGGGCTGATACGAGGACGAACCAGTCACATCAATATCGTGCTGGACGACGGGCAGTAGCGGGAGAATCCATGGGACAGAAGAGCCATCCGAGAAGTCTGCGGCTGGGAATCACCGAGGATTGGCGTTCGCACTGGTTTGCCGACAAGAAGGAGTTCGGCCAATACCTGGTTGAGGACCAGAAGATCCGCACGTATACCAAGAGTCAGTACTACTACGCCGGTATATCGCGCATAGTGATCGAGCGCACGCGCGACCGGATCCACGTCATAGTCCACTGCGCCCGGCCGGGGCTGGTGATAGGGCGCCGGGGCGTGGAGGTCGAGCGGCTGAAGACCGCACTGGACGAGTTGGCCGCGCTGCCGGTTGAAATCAGCGTCGAGGAGGTGCGCCAGCCCCAACTGGACGCGCAGCTTGTCGCCGAGGACGTGGCGCAGCAGATAGAGAGGCGCACGTCGTTCCGGCGGGCCATGCGCCGCGCGGCGGAAATGACAATGAACAACGGCGCCGATGGCGTCAAGATCCAGGTGGCCGGCCGTCTTGGCGGGTCGGATATGTGCAGGCGCGAGAAGGTCATCGAGGGTCGGTTCCCGCTGCAGACTCTGAGGGCGAAGATCGACTACGGGTTCACCGAAGCCAGGACGAAGTACGGCCACATCGGCGTGAAGGTGTGGGTGAACCGCGGCCTGCTGCCCCCCGGACACAAGATAGACCGCACCAAAGAAGAGCAAGAGGAGCCGCAAGATGCCTTTAATGCCTAAACGGGTCAAGCACCGCAAATTCCAGCGCGGCAAGACCCGGGGCAAAGCCAGCCGGGGCAACCGCGTGTCCTTCGGCGAGTTCGGGCTGCAGGCCCTGGAAGCCGGGCAGATCACCGCCCAGCAGATAGAGGCCGGCCGGCTGGCGGTTATGCACCATCTGAAGCGCGAGGGCAAACTGATCATACGCATCTTCCCCCACAGGAGCATGACCGCGACCCCAACCGAGACCCGCATGGGCAAGGGCAAGGGCGAAGTCTCCCACTGGGTGGCGCAGGTGAAGGCGGGCACGATCCTGTTTGAGCTGAGCGGCGTTCCGGAGGAGCGCGCCGTGAGCGCATTCAGCCGGGTGGCGCAGAAGATGCCCATCAAGTGCAGGCTGGCAAGACGGAGGGCCCGCGCATGAGAGCCGCCGAACTGCGGGGAAGAGATCCCCAGGACCTGCGCCGCGAACTCGGGGAGCTTCAGCGCGAGCTGTTCGAACTGGACTTTCAGTGGCAGGCTGAAGAGAACCCGGACACAAGCCGGCGCGGACGGCTGCGCCGGGACATCGCCCGATACAAGACCGTTCTACGCGAGATGGAGTTGGCCGCCGAAAGCGGCGATTGAGCTCCGCGACCGAGCGTTGGCACAATCGGAGAGAACGCAACGACATGACCATGGAAGGCACATCGGAGCGTAAACGCCTCCAGGGGGTCGTCAAAAGCGACAAGATGGACAAGACCGTGACGGTAACCGTCGAACGACTGGTGCAGCACCCCCTGTACAAGAAATACATCCGCCGCAACTCCACCCTTATGGCCCACGACCCGCACAACGATGCCCACGAAGGGGACCTGGTGGAGGTGGAGAGTACGCGCCCGCTGTCGCGCAGGAAGCGCTGGCGGCTGGTGCGCATACTCAGGCGCGCGCCGGGCTTCCGGGTGGAGCCCTCCGCGCTCGGAGGCGGCGAAGCGGACCTGATGTCGTAGCCGGCCGGACCGACCGAGAGGCGTCCCAATGATACAAGAGCAGACAGTCCTGGACGTGGCCGACAACACCGGGGCCCGGGCAGTGCGATGTATCAAAGTGCTCGGCGGGAGCCGGCATACCTACGGCAGCATCGGCGACCTGATAGTCGGCAGCGTCATACGGGCCGTTCCCGGCAGTGATGTGAAGCGGGGAGAGGTCGTAAGGGGCGTCATCGTGCGCACCAAGGCCCCCGTCAGGCGCCCGGACGGCAGCTACGTGCGGTTCGATCGTAACGCACTGGTCATCCTGCTGCCGGACGGCAACCCGCGGGGCACGCGCATCTTCGGCGCCGTTGCCCGTGAGCTTCGTCAGAAGAACTTCATGCGCATAATCAGCCTGGCCGCAGAGGTGGTCTGACGGCACATTGAGAATACGGTAGGTCCGGCGTCCGCGCCGGTCCAGGCGCGGCGGGACGCCGCGCCTACCCAGTACCAGTAAGAGAGCGGGCGGCGCCCGCTGGACGAGTTTTGTAGAGGGCCGCTGAGACCGGATGGCTAACAAGAGGCAGAAACTGCACGTGCGCCGGGGCGACACGGTCGAGGTGATCGCCGGCAACGCCCGCGGCGCGCGCGGACGAGTGCTCAGAGCCATGCCCCAGGAGGGGCGGGTCGTCGTCGAGGGCATCAACATGGTGTGGAAACACATGCGCCCCACCCAGCAGAACCCCAGCGGAGGGCGCATGCAACTGGAGGCGCCCATACACGCCTCCAACGTCATGCTGATATGCCCCAACAGGGAGTGCGAGCGCTACGACCGACCCGTTCGCACTCGCGCCCGACGCACAGAAGACGGCAACAAGATGCGCGTATGCGTGAAATGCGGCGCCGAGATACCCAGGGTCGGATAGAGGGAAACGCGGACGAACGCAAACAGAGCCAACGATGAGCGATACTGACGAGACAGCGGTCGAGCAGGCGCCCGAGCCCCGGCTCAGGACCTACTACCACGAAGAGGTGGTCTCCGAGCTGATGGAGCGGTTCGGCTGGGAGAACCGTATGGCCGTGCCTGTGCTGAAGAAGATAGTGCTCAACATCGGTGTCGGGGAAGCGTTGGAGGATGCCGGTGCGCTCCAGGACGCCATCGAGACCCTGCGAACCGTAACCGGGCAGCAGCCGGTGGTCACGCGTGCCCGCCGTAGCGTGGCGGGTTTCCACCTGCGCCAGGGAAACCCCATCGGCTGTAAGGTGACCCTGCGCAGGGCGCGCATGTATGAGTTCCTGGACAGGCTCATCAGCGTGGTGCTGCCGCGTGTGCGCGATTTCCGGGGCCTTTCGCCCAACTCCTTCGATGGCACCGGCAACTACAGCCTGGGCATCAGCGAAGCCGCCGTCTTCCCGGAGCTGGACCTCGACTCGCTGAACCATGTTTTCGGCATGGACGTGACGATAGTCACAAGCGCCGACACCGACCAGGAAGGATACGAACTGCTGAGTATGCTGGGCATGCCGATCCGGCGATAGCTCCCGGGGCAGGAGTTGCCTGCCCGGGGCGCGTGCTCAGAGGCCGAAATGATCCGGACGGAGTTCTGCAACAAAGCGTTCAGGAGGTGAGCATCCGAGTATGGCTCGGAAAGCCCTCGTAGAGAAATCACAGCGCGAGCCGAAATACAGCACGCGCAAAAACAATCGGTGCAAACTGTGCGGCCGGTCGCGGGGCTACATGCGCAAGTTCCGCATCTGCCGGATCTGCTTCCGCAAGCTGGCAAGCGAAGGCAAGATCCCCGGCGTGACCAAGGCAAGCTGGTAGGTCCCGACGCGGCTCCCGGAGCAGCCGAGCGCCGATGCAAACAGCAGAGGCAGACAGCAAATGATGACCGATCCCATAGCTGATATGCTCACGCGCATCCGCAATGCGCTGGCGGTGCGCCACGACGACGTGGAAGTGCCCCACTCGAAGCTGAAGGAGCAGGTCGCCCGGGTGCTGCGCGACGAGGGATACGTCGAGGACTACAGCGTCGCCGGCGAGCCGCCGCACAAGCTGCTGAAGGTCTACCTGAAGTACGGCCCGCTGGGCGAGGACGTGGTTCACCGCATGCAGCGCGTCTCCAAGCCCGGCCGGCGCGTCTACTCTTCAGTCCATGACCTGGGGTACGTCCATAACGGCCTGGGTATCTACGTGGTGTCCACAAACCGGGGCGTCCTGAGCGATCGGGAATGCCGCCGCGAGCACGTCGGCGGAGAGGTGCTCTGCTCGGTATTCTGAGCACGTGAGGTGAGAGACAGATGTCGCGCATCGGAAAACAACCCATAGCTGTGCCCGAGGGCGTGGAAGTCGCCGTGCAGGACGGGCACGTTGCCGTCAGTGGCCCCCTGGGTGAGCTGGAGCATGAGCTGCCGGAGGATCTGGAGGCCGAATACGAGGACGAGGCCCGCCTGCTGCACGTGCGCCGCAGACACGAGGGCCGCCGGGCCAGGGCCCTGCACGGGCTGCACCGTTCCCTGCTGGCCAACAAGGTGGAGGGCGTCGTGCGCGGTTTCGCCAGGCAACTGGAGATCTACGGCATGGGCTACAGCGTGGATCTACGGGGCGATACGCTGGTTCTGCAGGTGGGTTTCTGCCACGAGGTGACCTTCGACCTGCACGAGAGTATGTCCGTGGAGATCGAGCAGAAGAACGCCCAGCAGGACAACCCGGCCAGGTTCACCATCCGGGGCATAGATAAGGAACGTGTGGGCCAGTTCGCCGCCACCGTTCGAGCCGTGCGCCCGCCGGAACCGTACAAGGGCAAGGGCATCCGCTACGCCGGTGAATACGTGCGGCGCAAGGAAGGCAAGGCATTCACCGGCTTGCAGTAAGGACGGGACCACATGGAGAAGAGCAAACGCAAGAGGAAGCTCCGCGAGAAGCGGCATCGCCGCGTGCGCAGCAAGGTCGAGGGCACGCCGGAGAGGCCCCGGTTGTGCGTCAACCGCTGCAGCAAGCATATCTACGCCCAGGTCATAGACGACTGGAATCAGCACACTCTGGCGGCCGCTTCCACCCTGAGCCCGGAGCTGCGGGACGAAGCAGAGGACGTGACGCCCACGGAGGCAGCCGGGCGGGTGGGCGAGCTGATCGGACAGAAGTGCCTGGAGAAGGGCATCAAGGCCGTCGTGTTCGACCGGGGCGGCTATCGCTACCACGGACGGGTCAAGGCGCTGGCGGAAGGAGCGCGCAAGCAATTCGAGGAAGCCGGCGCGGAGGGATTCTGACGCGTCGGCAGGCAGATAACGGCCGGGAGGTCGCATGGCGAGGGTAGACAGAGATTCCGGACTGCTTGAGCAGGTGATTGACCTGCGGTGGCCCAACAAGGTCACCAAAGGCGGCCGCACGCTTAGCGTTGCCGCACTGGTCGCCGTCGGGGACGGTGCCGGCCGCGTGGGCCTGGGCTACGGCAAGGCCAAGGGTGTGCCGGCGGCCATCGAGAAGGCCAGCAAAGAGGCGCGTGCCGAGATGGAGCGCATGTACATGGTGGGCGACACGATCGGCCACGAGGTGGTCGGTCGGCAGGACTCCACGCGGGTCAAGATGATGCCCGCCCACCCGGGAACGGGCGTGAAGGCAGGCGGCACGGTGCGCGCCGTTCTCGAAGTGCTCGGCGTCCGAAACGTGCTCACCAAAGTCTACGGCAGCACCAACTCAGTCAACGTGGCAAAAGCGACCATGAACGCCCTGCGCAAGCTGCGCTCGGCGGAACGGATCAGTGAGCTGCGCGGCGTGCCCGTCACGTTGCACCACCCCCAGGCCGAGCAAGAGGCGGAGGAGCCGCAGGAAGCCGAGCCTGAGGCCGAGTAGCCCTAACCCGCAGGATGCCGACACGATGGACATAGGCAAAGCAAAACAAAGGAAGCACCCCCGCGACCGGCGCAGGCGCGTCGGACGCGGCCGGGGAAGCGGCAGTGGCAAGACCGCCGGAAGAGGCCATAACGGCGCGAAATCCCGCAGCGGCTGGAGTTCGCGCGGCATGACCGGCGGTGTCATGCCGCTGTGGCGCCGCATGCCCAAGATCGGCTTCTCGAACGCCCCTTTCCGCACTGATTACGCCATCGTCAACGTCGGTCAGCTCAACCGGTTCCCCGAAGACACCACAGTCACGCCGGAACTGCTGCGCGAGCACGGCCTGGTCAAGCAGCTTGCCGGCCGGGGCGTGAAGATCCTGGGCGACGGCGAGCTGACCCGCCCCCTGATGGTCCGCGCGGACGCGTTCAGCAGGAGCGCGGTCAGCAAGATAGAGGCGGCCGGCGGCGCAGTCGAAGTCATCCCCGGTCCAGTTCCACCGGTGCGGAACAAGATGCGCACCCCACGGGCGCCAGAGATCCCCGAGCTTCCAGGGGAAGAGTAGATGACGCTGCTGGAGGAAATGGGCAACGCCTGGCGCATCCGGGACTTGCGCCGGAAGATGCTGATCACGCTGGGCCTGCTGGCGCTTTGCCGCGTGGGCGTCTATGTGCCGCTGCCCGGGGTGAACCTGGGCGTGCTGAAAGACCTGTTCGAGCGGACCGGCGGTGTGCTCGGCCTGCTGAACCTGTTCACCGGCGGCGCGCTTGCGCGGGCGGGCATCTTCGGGCTGGGCATCATGCCCTACATCACCTCGTCGATCATCTTCACCCTCCTGGCGAACGTCATCCCCGCCCTGCAGGAGTTGCGCAAAGAAGGCGCCGCGGGCCAGAGGAAGATCAACCAGTACACCCGCTACGTTACTGTGCTGGTCTGCGCTCTGCAGGGCACCATGCTGCTGCGCGCACTGGTTGGCGCTGGCGGTCAGGGCATGGTCGCCCCGGAGGTGACCGCAAGCTGGTTGGGAACGATGAAGTTCCTGGGCGTCGGCGCGCTGCTGCTGACCGCCGGCACGCTGTTCCTGATGTGGATCGGCGAGCAGATAGACCAGCACGGCATAGGCAACGGCATTTCCCTGATAATCACTGTGAACATTCTGTCCCGTCTGCCCAGCGCCATCTACGCGATGCGCAACCAGGTGCAGAACGCCGACAGCCCGCAGAACGCCATCCTGAAAGTGGTCCTCCTGCTGGCGCTTTTCGTCGGCATCGTCGTGGCCATCGTCTACGTGACACGGGGCGAGCGCCGGATACCGGTCCAGCAGCAGAAGCACGTTCGCGGACCGAGGGTCTACGGCGGTCAGAAGCACTACCTGCCGCTGCGGGTGAACACTGCGGGCGTGCTGCCAATCATCTTCGCGTCGGTCCTTCTGCAATTCCCGCAGACCATAGCCGTATGGGCCCAGGGGCGGTTTGAG
>JAWOCH010000449.1:0-5122 GCA_046483865.1 Candidatus Brocadiia bacterium
ATCTGGCACTTGTAGGAGGGATCCGTCAGGACCTCCTGGTAGCCGGTCATGCTGGTGTTGAAGACCACCTCCCCGGCCCTCATGCCCGGCGCGCCGATGGAAAGGCCCTCGAACACACGACCGTCTTCGAGGGCTAATGCACCGTCCATGTTATTCCTCGCGTGTTGGGTGGCGACGGACTCGGCCGGGCCCCGGCCTTGGGCCCGTATTGTGCCCGCAACGGCCGGTTTCTGCAAGGCGGAGCGCAGAACCGGCCGCCGCCGTGCGGCCGTACAGAAGATGGCCGCCTGCAGCGGGCCAGACCTGCGCGACCAGCACCCCAGCCGTCGCTTGGTTATCGAGCGCTGCAGATCCGATCTGCCCGCAATCTGCGGGATCGGGCCGACAGCACCCGGCAGGCTTCACCTGACCCTCAACAGGCGGCCGAATGCGCTTCGGGGACGTCCTCAACGCGCGGCGGCGGTGGCAAGCTCGCGCCTGACCGGCTCGCGCTTCTCGGGCCTCTCACCCTCGAACTCCTCGCACCGGAAGACTTCTCTGCGCCCCTTGCGGTAGACGCACTCTTGCCGGCGCGCACACGTTGTGCACAAGCGGTAGTCCATCGCTCTATCCCTCCTCAGGAAGCGGCTACGGACACGGGGCTGCCTGCGCCCTCGATGATCCGCTCCGCCTCCTCGCGGTAGGCGTTCATCACGTAGGGGATGCCCGAGACCTCTGCGGCCTCACGGGTCAGCGCCATCAGATCGTCGCGGCTGATGGCCGGCACCGAGAAGTTCCGGCTGCCCGCCATCAACTGCTGCAGCCCAACCCGCAGCTTCTCGCAGAACGAGTAGATGGCCACCGCACCCAGAGGCATCTCCTTGACAGTTTCCTTCCCGTACTCGGCCACCAGCTCTTCGTAGCAGACGAAGATCTCCTCGACGGTCGTCCCGTAGCGGCTGACCGTCTTGGGCAGCCGTCCGCTCTCAATCCACTGGGCGGCGTTCTTGCCGACCATGCCGGGGATCATCAGCGCCCGACCCATGCAGACGGCCTTGGTGTAGGGCGCGCCCATGGCCAGAACCTTGAACATGTGGTCCTCGGTGGACAGGCCGCCCGCCATGGCGATGTCCGGCACGTAGGCGCCCCGCGCCTGGAGCATGTCGCACAGCTCCTGCACCATGCACTGGAGGTAGAACGTCGGCACGCCCCACTCGTTCATCATGCGCCAGGGACTCATGCCCGTGCCGCCGGGCGCGCCGTCCACGGTGACCAGGTCCAGCCTGGCGTCCGAGGCCCACTTCAGTGCCATGGCAAGCTCGCGCATCGGGTAGGCGCCGGTCTTCAGGGTCACACGTTTCGCACCCAGCGAGCGCAACCGTTCGACCTCGCGGTGGAATGCCTCCTCATCCACGAACCCCAGCCGCGAGTGGCGCTCGAAGTGCTTCAGGGCTCCGTCCTTGAAGGCGGCCTGCTCGGCGGGATCGTTCGGGTTCGGCGTCACCAGATAGCCGCGCTCCTTCAGCTCCTGGGCGCGACCGATGGTCTCGACCTGGATCTCGCCTCCGATGCACTTGGCTCCCTGGCCCCACTTCAGCTCGATGGTCTCGACGCCGAGTTCCTGCACGGCGTACTCGGCGACGCCGAACCGCGTGTCCTCGACATTCAACTGAACGACCAGGTCACCGTATCCCTCCCGCCATCGTTCATACTGCTCGACGCGACGCCGCAGCTCGGGCGAGTCCACCACCTTGCCATCTGCTCCGAAGGTCGCCTCCGGATCCACTCCGCAGACGTTCTCGCCACAGACGATGGTGATGCCGGCCACGCCGGCACCGGCGGCGAAATGCTCCCAGCTCTTGCGCGCCACGTCGGTCGAGCCCAGCGCGCCGGTGAACACCGGCAGGCGCATCGTTACCGGGTTCTGGTCGCCGTACGACGTCTCAGTGCTCACCGTCGGGAACAGCGTGTTGTCCGGACTGCCCCCCTCACCCTCCGGCAGACCGTCCGCGCCAAGTGCGTAGCCGCAGATGTTCAGGTGGGAGTAGTCCACCGGGTAGTCCTTGTCCGCCCCGGCGGTCATCTCGCCAAAGGGACTCGGATACAGTACCTCGCGGCTCCGGAAGGAAGCCGTCCATACCTCACACGTGCCAGTACAGCCGTCAATGCACCGGGAGCAGATGCCCGACGCGGGCGTGACGTCCCGCGAGCGATTGCGCGTCTGCGTCGCCTCGTCGGCGTTGGGGCGCTGCAGTGTCATCGCGTCCTCCTTGCTGCGTAAACGGAAGCGGCGGTTGCATCGTGCCGCCCGGACTCCGCCGGCACCCTTGCCGGCAAATCCCGCTCATTCATTGCACACGTAGTCCTTCGCAGTGTACGTAGGTGCAATGAGGATGCCAAAGGAGTGACGCTCGGAGCGCTGCAGCGCTACATATGCCATAACTACATGCTGCCCTACCGTTTACGTTCTTCACATGGCCGCGGCCATCGCGCCAATGGCAGACAGGCGGGCTGAGCACTCACTGTGCAGTGCACAGGATGTGCACAGTGTCCGCCCCGGGCAAAGTCAGCGAATGCGGGGCTTCAGGCGGGACCGGCGATCTGGTAGTCCTCTATCTTCCGCCGCAGCGTGTTGCGGCTGATCCCCAGCTCGCGGGCCGTGCGCGTCTGCACCCCATCGTTGGCTGCGAGCGCTTCCTCGATCAGCGCCTTCTCCACGCGGCAGACCACCCGCTCGTGCAGGTTGGTGGAACGCCCGGCGGTCTCCCGGCGGATGTCGCGCACCAGGCGCGCGGCCACCTCGTCGGGCGCCCCCAGCGGCTCGGGGACCTCCGGCCCCTCCATGGCGCTGCGCACGCTGACCGGCAGCAGTTCCATGCCGATCGTGCCGTCCTGGCTCAGCACGACGGCCCTCTCGATGCAGCTCTCCAGCTCGCGCACGTTGCCGGGCCAGTGGTACTGCGTCAAGGCGTCCACCACTTCCCGGCTCATCTTGGTGACCTCCTTGTCGTACTGCCCGCCGTACTTGTCCAGGAAGTGCTCCACCAGGAACGGCACGTCATCGCGCCGGTCGCGCAGCGGTGGTATGAGAATGGGTATGACGTTCAGCCGGTAGTAGAGGTCCTCGCGGAACCGGCCGTCGCCGACCAGTTGCTCCAGGTTCTTGTTGGTCGCGGCGACTATGCGCACATCCACGTCGATTGTCTCCGTGCCGCCGACGCGCTCGAACTCCCTCTCCTGCAAAACGCGCAGCAGCTTCACCTGGAGCTTCTCGCTCATCGAGCCAACTTCATCCAGGAATATCGTGCCCCCGTCGGCCAGCTCGAAGCGCCCCTCCCGGTCGTCCACCGCCCCGGTGAAGGCGCCCCGCACGTGGCCGAACAGTTCGCTCTCCAGCAGACCCTCCGCCAACGCGCCGCAGTTGACCTTGATGAACGGGCCCTCCGCCCGGTCGCTGTTGTAGTGCAGCACGCTGGCGACCAGTTCCTTGCCCGTGCCGGTCTCGCCGCGGATCAGAACCGTGGCGTTGCTCTTGGCCACGGCGCCCGCCGTCGCCACCACGTCCTGCATCGCGCCGCTGGCCGCGACGATGTTGCCCAGCTTGTACTTGGACCGTAAGTCCTTGCGCAGCCGCAGGTTCTCGGCAAGCAGCGTGTCGCGCTCGACCATGACCATGCGGTTGATCTTGATGGCCTGAGAGACGAGCGAAGCGATGATCTGCAGCAACCTCTGGTCGCGCGCCAGGGTCTGCTCGTCCGCGTAAGAGCGGTCCACACTGATTGCGCCGACCACTTCGCGTTCCACCCGCAGCGGCACGCAGACGAAAACGACCGGCCCCTCCTCCCGCCGGGCGCCCGTGCGATTGAGAAAGCGCGGATCCTGCCGGATGTCGGCCACGGCCACGGGCTGGCCGGAGCTGACCACCTGGCCGGTGACGCCCTCGCCGATGTCGTATTCCCCCCGCTCCTTCTCTTCCTCGCTCAGCCCGTGCGCGGCGGCGATCCGCAGCTTTCCGCTCCCCCGGTCCAGCAGCACCACGGTCCCCCGCTTCATCTGCAGTTCCCGGGCCAGGCTGGCCATGGTCTGGTCGAAGACCTTCGACAGATCAAGCGCGCTGCCGACGGCCTCGCTGACCTCACTGAGCAGCGCCACCTCCAGCTCCTCCCGCGGCTCGGGGGCAAACTCCACCCCGTCAGCGCCGACCCGCACAGCCTGCGGGATGCCGACCTTCGGCGAGTGGCGGCCCTCGGCCTTGCGCAGCGTGCATATCGGGCGGCTGCCGTCCAGACTCAGCTCCAGCACAACCTGCGTCACGTGCCGCAGGCGCGCCAGGAACTGCTCGGAGTGAGCCGCCTTCTCCAGCACCCAGTAGGCCACGGTGTTCAGGTCGTAGAGCCGGGGGCACATATAGGTGAAGAAGCGGAGCGCCTCCTCCTCGTCCTGCCACAACTCGGCCATGCCGGTCAGGCTGTCGAACACGTAGAAGGCATCCTGCCCCAACTCCCCCTCCAGGTTCTCCAGCGCATCCGACACCTTGTCCCATGCGTGGGCCTGCGCGACGCGCACCGTCCGCGTGCCTCCCGCCTCGCCGTCGTAGAACTCCGAAAAGACCCTGTCGCTGTTGCCCTTGCCGGAGGTGAAGCAGTCAACAAGCACGAACTCCTGCTCGCCCAAGTGGCCATCGTATTTGCGCAGTATCGCCTGGGGCGACCTGTTGAAACTGACCCAGACCACCGGGCCCAACTGCTGGGCCGCATCGGCATACCTGCGCAGGAAAGTCTCGATCGGCGCACCCGAGTCCACTTCCCAGACGACATTGTCGCCCGCTCGAACGCCTCCGAGCAGCTTGTCCACGCCCTCGACGCCCGTTGTGAGCCCGTATTGGCTTCCCATCGCCGCACCCCGTTTAACTGTGCATTGTCTGCGCACCGTATTGTACCACGTGGTCAGCAGCGGCGCAAGCAAGCGGCGTCGTGGATCGTGTCAAGAGTGTTGTGTAAAAGGGGCTGGAGGGCTTCGGCGCGCTGTGCGGCCGTAGCGCTGCTGTTGTAGCTTCCGCCAGACCAGGTAGGTGGCCCTCTCCAGGCTCCGAGCACTGGGGAAGATGCCCACCTTGCGGATCTTCTTGCTCAACTCTCCTATG
>JAWOCH010000455.1:0-7876 GCA_046483865.1 Candidatus Brocadiia bacterium
GGCTTTCCTGCGGTAGGGATGGCTACTACGTGGCAGTCCAGCGCGCGGGCAGCGTCTGTGAGAACGCGCACCGCCTCCGGGTCTCCCTCCACGCAGCAGGCGGAGCCCGGCAGCGTGCGCAGGGCCTGCTCGGCGGACGCGAAGCTTTGCATCGGGTGCAGGCTGCCCACGTGTGCACCGGCATCGGCGGCAGCCCGCAGTATTGAGGAGGGCAGGGCGCCGCTGCAGTGGGCGACTATCGTGCCTGCGCCGAACGCGCCGGAGCCGGCAAGCTTCTGACATACTGGCTCGATCGAGTCATCCGGCACCGTCAGCAGCACAAGGTCCGCCGTTCGTGTTATCTCCTCAGCTTGCGTGGTCGCCCGGCCGCCGCCCGCGAAGGCGCAGGCCGCTTCGGCCGATTCGAGGCTGCGTCCGGCCGCGCCGACGAACTCGTAGCCGCCCCGGCGCAATAGCCTCGCCAGCGCCGTGCCGACCTTCCCCGGACCCACGATGGCGAATCGCATAGTCGCTCCCGGCGCCGTCATCGGCTATTCCAGGTTCGTATGGCGCTGCTGGATGGTGTCCTCAGGGATACCCCCACGCTCGAGGATGGCATAGACCAGTGCGTCGAAGTAGAGCAGTAGCGCTTCCTCGAACAGCGTGTTGTTGTACGGCCCGATCACGGAGCGATACCCCCGCTGTACGTCCTCACCGGTGACGGGTATGACCACCACGTGATCCGCGGCGCGACTGAGGGGAGATTCGGCGTCGGCCGTCACCGCCACCACCGTTGCCCCGGCCTCGCCGGAGATGCGTGCCATCTGCACCGTGGTCATCGTAGTGCCGGAGCAGGAGACGGCAATCAGCAGGTCGGCCGTGCCGATCCGGGGGCAGGTGGCCTCCCCGGGCACGTGCGCGTCGAACCCCATCTGCATCAGGCGCATCGCGAAGCACTCGGCCACGTAGCCGGAGCGGCCCTTGCCGGTGACGAATACCCGCCGCGAATCGAAGATGCCTTCTACCAGCGCTTCGGTGGCCTCCCGCCCGATTCGGTCCGCCAGGCGGTCTATGCCATCCAGGGCGTCCCGCAGCGCAGTCAACACGTCGCTACTCGGAGTCTTCTCGGCCATCGGACTTCCTGCGCACTTGTTCCCAGCGCATCAGCTCGGACACCTTGCCCAGAGTTCTGCCCTGGTCAATCTCAGCCATCTCCCGCTCTTCGCGCTCCACCACGTGCTGGGCGCGGTTGGCCACCTCGACGGCGCGCTCGCGCGGGATGACGACGACCCCGTCGTCGTCGCCGACGATCCAGTCAGCGGTGCGGATCTGCTGTCCGCCGAACTCCAGCGGCACGTCTATCATGCCCTGTCCCTTCGGCTCGCCGGCCACCGGCGTGGTCAGCTTGGCGAACGCGGGGAACTGCATCTCCCGTATGTTCATCGTGTCCCGGATGGCGCCGTGGATGACCACGCCGGCCAGGTTGCGCTGCAGGCAGCTCATGGTCGCCTTTTCTCCCCACACGGCCGGGGGCAGGCCGCCGGCGTCAATCACCAGGACCTGGCCCGCTTCGGCCACGTCAATGGCCTCCACGGGTTTAGCCCAGTCGCCGGGATAGGTCCAGACGGTCAGGGCGCGCCCGGCCATCTTCGCCCCCTGCACGATGGGGCTTATGCCCGCCAACGCGCCGGTGTTGTGCAGCGCCTCAGTGACGTCGGCGGCGGACGTCCTGCCCAGAACGCGCGCGATATCTTCGTCACGGCCCCGCTTGAACAGTTCGGTCTCGATCCGCTCGCCGGTGGCAATGGCTCGCTTGATGCTGCGGGTGGCCTCGGCGGCGTCGCGCGACTTGGTGATGGCCCCGCCCACGATGATGATGGTGCCGCCGGCCTCGACAGCATCGGCAGCCGTCTCGCTGTTGATGCCGCCGGCCACGCCGATGGGCACTTTGACCGCCCGGGCGACGGCATGCAGGTCTTCAAAAGGCAACTCTCCGTGCATCTGGAGGTCAATCGGCGTGTGGATGCACACGTAGGCGGCGCCCATCTTCTCGACTGCTTGCGCACGGGCGGCCATCTGTTCCCGGTTGCCCACGCCCAGAAGGTCCACACTGACGCGGGCATCGTAGCGCCGGGCGGCTTCGATGCACTCCCGCACCGTGGAGTCCGAAGCGGCGCCCAGGACATGGACCACGTCGGCGCCTGCCTTCGCAGCGGACTCGGTCTCCACCCGGCCCGCGTCCATAACCTTCATATCCGCCACGATCGTGGCACCAGGGAACTCCCTGCGCAGCACGCGCACTGCCTCCAGCCCTTCGCTCTTGATCAGGGGCGTGCCGGCCTCCAGCCAATCGGCTCCGCCCTGGACTGCCTCGCGGGCGGCGCGCACAGCGCGCTCGAGGTTCACGAAGTCGAGCGCAACCTGCAGGATGGCTTCCATGGCGATCCTCGGCCTGTTTCAGGCGGTAGGTTCCACATGTGTACTCTACATCTGGCGCCCGACGCGCGCAAGCTCAGCTCAAACGTCGTAGTACAGCGCGAACTCGTGGGGATGAGGCCGGAGGTTGACTGGTTCCACCTCGTGCGTGCGCTTCCACTCGATCCACGTGCGCACCACGTCCTGGGTGAAGACATCCCCGTGCAGCAGGAACTCGTGGTCCTCCTCCAGCGCGTCCAGCGCCTCCTCCAGGCTGGCCGGGGTGCGAGGGATGAGGGCCAGCTCCTGCGGGGGCAGCTCATAGATGTTCCTGTCCAGCGGCGGGCCGGGATCAATGCCGTTCTTGATGCCGTCCAGGGCGGCCATCAGGATGGCTGAGAACGCCAGGTAGGGATTGCAACTGGGATCCGGACAACGGAACTCCAGCCGCCGTGCCGCCGGGGCGGGGGACAGCATGGGTATGCGCACGGCCACGCTGCGGTTGCGGCAACTGTAGGCCAGGTTCACCGGCGCCTCGTAGCCGGGCACCAGCCGGCGGTAGGAATTGGTGGTCGGGCTGGTGATGGCCACCAGCGCGCGTGCGTGCTTCAGCACGCCCCCGATGGCGTGCAGCCCCTCCTCGCTCAGCCCCGCGTAGCCGTCGCCGGCGAACAGCGGCTCCTCATCCTGCCAGATCGAGAAGTGGATGTGCATGCCGCTGCCGTTGTCGCCGAAGAGCGGCTTGGGCATGAAGGTGGCAGTCCGGCCGTAGCAGCGGGCGGTGTTCTTGACGATGTACTTGTAGAGCAGCAGGTTGTCCGCCGTGCGCAGCAGGCGGTCGTATCTCAGGTCTATCTCCGCCTGTCCGCCGGTGGCTACCTCGTGATGGTGGCACTCCACGTCCAGGCCGCAGCGCTGCATGGTCAGCATCATGCGCGAGCGCAGCTCGTGCATCGCGTCCACAGGCGGCACGGGGAAGTAGCCGCCCTTCAGCGGCACTTTGTGGCCCAGGTTGGGCTCTTCCGCTCGCCCCGTGTTCCAGCTCCCTTCCACCGAGTCCACGTGATAGTGGGCGGAGTTGGTGGTCGTGTCGAAACGCACCTCGTCAAAGATGAAAAACTCCGCTTCCGGGCCAAAGTAGGCCGTCTCCCCGATGCCGGAAGTCCGCAGGTAGTTCTCCGCCTTGATCGCGACGTAGCGGGGGTCTCGGTCGTAATACTCCCGCGTTATCGGATCGGCCACGGTGCAGTTGAGGATGAGCGTGGGCACCTCGCAGAACGGGTCGAGAACGGCCGGCTCGGGGTCGGGCCGGATGAGCATGTCGCTCTCCTCTATGGCCCGCCATCCCCGCACGCTGGAGGCATCTATGCCGAATCCGTCCTCGAAGCTCTGTTCGGTGAGTTTCTCGGCGGGCACGCTCAGGTGCTGCCACTGGCCGGGGAAGTCCATGAACCGGAGGTCAACGACCTGGATGTCATTCTCGCGCAGCATCTTGAGCGTGTCGTCAACACTCATGGGCGCTCCCTCCCTCAATGGTAGACGGCCCCGCGCGGGGCGGACAACAGTCTACGACGCAGGTGGGCACGAACGCAAAAGCTGTTGCGGGTTACCGGACGTCGGCAACGGATCGCACACGCAGGCGCCGGTGCAGGCCGTCGGGCTGAAGGTCAGCCTGAGTGCTGACCCGCACCTGGACCGGCACCTCCGGGAACGCGTCGAAGTAATTGTCCGAGAATCCCGCCTCCACGCCCTCCAACCTGAGCCAGACGCCCTTGGCAAAGCTGCCGGCGGCCGTCAGTTCCACCACATGTTCCCGGGGGGATTCGGACTCGATCTCGATCTCCCAATCGGGCGGCTGGAAGCGGACGTGCTTGTACGGAACCAGGAACCAGGCGTTGCGGGCCACCTCTGCGCCGTCCTCCATCAGCCGCACCCAGAAGTACTGCTGTGTCGGATCCAGGACACGCAGCTCCTCAATCGGCTTCCGGCAGGCTGTCAGCACCGAGTTGGCTGTCACGTCCACCTCCTCGCGTTCGCCCCAGACCGGGTCGCCGTTTATCCAACTGAACCCGCAGATCAACTGCCCGTGAAAGTCCGACGGGCGGTCGTTGACGATGCGCACCGCGAACTGGTCGTCGCGCAGATCAATGGCCGGCAGCACCGGACTGAAGAACCGGCGCGTGTAGTAGTGGAGCGCCTTGGGGCGGTGCATGTAATCCAGGGCGGCCCAACTGACGGCGGGCCAGCAGTCGCTCAACTGCCATACCAGCGCGCCGGCGGTGCGGAACTTGCGCGAGCGCCAGTGCTCTGCGCCCAGCTTCACCGCCTCGCCCTGGGTCAGTTGCATCAGGTAGACCGTGTCCTCGAACTCGGCAGGCACCCGGAACATCGCTGACAGGTGCCTGTAGAGACGCTCGGTTCCCTGCCCGGCGCGGTTATGGTGTTCCATCACACGGCTCTGCACGTGGTGCCCCGAGGAGGGTATGTAGCGGCGCACCGTTTCCAGGGACGGCGGCGCCTGGAGACCGTACTCGCTGATGAAGCGGCCGCTGTAGTCCCTCTGCGCCTCCGGTGACTGCCAGCCCCACCATGCGCTCCAGTTGTGCTGGTCGCCCTCGCCGGGGGAGTTGGCGTCCTCTTCGCCGTATGGGCTGCCCGGCCAGTAGGGGCGCGTGGGGTCGAGCCGGGCGCACAGCTCGGGGAGCATCTGCTCGCAGACCTGCTCGTGCGGCGGCGCATCCAGCCGACCCGCCAGCATCTGACACTCGTTGTTCCCGCACCACAGCACCACGCACGGGTGGTTGCGCAGTCGCCGGACGACCTGTTCGGCCTCCTGGCGCACGTTTTCCCGCCACTCGTCCAGGTGCTCCGGATAGGTCGCGCAGGCCAGCATGAAGTCCTGCCAGACCATCAGGCCCAGCCGGTCACACAGCTCATAGAACTCGTCGTCCTCGTAGATGCCCCCGCCCCAGACGCGGATCATGTTCATGTTCGCTTCCGCCGCGCGCCCGAGCAGCGCCTCGTAGTCCTCTGCACCCACCCGTGGCAGGAAGCTGTCCGCCGGAACCCAGTTGGCACCCCGGCAGAACACCGGCTCCCCGTTCACGTGGAAGACGAACGACTCGCCTTCCTCGTCCTCCTCGCGCACCAGCTCCACGCGCCTCAGGCCGGTCCTCAGACTGCGGGACAGCTCCTCGCCGCCCAGGTCCGCCGTGACGTTCACCGTGTAGAGCGCCTGCGGACCCATGCCGGCCGGCCACCACAGGTGCGGTTCCTCGATGCGCAGGCTGACACTCAGTTGGCTGCGCCCCTCGGCCACATCCTCGGTCGTCTGCGCAGTCAGGCGCGTATCGTCGCCGGTGACTGCCACCGCCAGGGCGACCTCGCCCGACTCATATGCCTCCAGTTCTACGTCCACGTGCAGCATTGGTCGGTCCGGTTCGTCCCATTCAGTCCGGGCGCACACGTCGAGCAGGCGTCCTTTGTCGTGCGCCTCCAGGTAGACCGGCTGCCACACGCCCATCGTGTTCAGGTCCGGGCCCCAGTCCCACCCGGATGCATACTGCGCTTTGCGCACGTAGATGCGGCTGCCGCCGAACCAGGTGGTGAGTTCGATTTCGTCGGCCTCGCGCAGAGCATCTCCGCGGGTGCGGGCAGACTCGAAGAGCACGAGCAGCTCGTTGCCCTCCGGCTTGAGCAGGCCGGTCACGTCGTAGCGCCACCGGCGGAACATATTGTCCGGCCGACCCAACTCCTGACCGTTCAGGTGGACGGTGGCGAAGGTATCCAGCCCTTCGAAGACCAGTTCCGTCCGGTTCTTATCCAGTATCTCGGCGGGGCAGTCGAACTCGCGGCGGTAGAGCCAGTTGGCGTCCGCCACCCAGGCCACAGTCTGATCGTTGAAACCGTAGAAGGGGTCAGGGATGACTTCGGCATCTATCAGGTCCAGATGCACGCAGCCGGGCACAGTCGCTTCCGTCCAGTGGTCGGCGGCCGCCACTTCGGTCAAGGGATCGGCGGATTCCGCCCGGCGCATCAGCCACTTGCCCGTCAGCTTCTGGATCATGGTCCGCTCCGGTCTCTCTCGGCTTTCTGCCCCGCCGCCATTTGGTGGCGGAACCGCTCCACCTCCCAGTTGCGCATCCACTCGACGGTCTCAGCGTCCAGGCTGCGCGGCCCGCCGAACAGGGCAGCCACCGTCAGCGTCTCCGCAGCGGCGGCCATCGTCGCCTGAACCGTGTCGAGCAGCTTGGCGTTGGGTGCAGCGCACAGCAGGCCGAGCCCCTCAATCAGCACGCAAAGCGGCGTCCGCGTGCCCGCCTCGGCCGCTGCCAGTGCCCCTTCCAAACGCTCCGCCAGCTCGGCGGGATCGGCGGTCTGTGCAACCCACACGGGGTGCTCGCGGCAGTAGACCACCTGGTCCGGCGTGAGTGGCGGCACCGCGGCCAACTGCTCGGCATCCGGCATGCGCAGCAGGTCGGCAATGGCCTCGCCGCAGGTGAACCCGACCACCGCCGGGCCACCGAACACCTCCGCATAGAAACCACGCGCCGTTGTCCGGGCCGCCTCCACCAGTTTCTCCTTCAGTTCCGGGGCCGGTGGAGTGAACTCCGGCAGTCCGGCCTGCGCTGCGGCCTGCTCGGCCGCCTGCTGGATGGTCTCGAAGATGCTCTCGGTCAGCCCAAGGGCGCGATCTGCCTGCTCGGTGGTCACGAAAAGCCCGTGGTTCTCCAGGAAGATCACCTCCGGCAGGCGCCCGTGCTCGTCCTCATAGCCGGCCAGTTCGTCCTTCATGCGGTCCGCCAGAACATATCCGGCTCCGGCCCACTCGATGTAGAGGTACGGCGGGCTCATCTGGCCGAACAACCCTCGCAGCGCCTCCCGGCCCTTCTGTGCGCACAACAGGCCGTTCACGACGGAAGGGTGGGTGTGGACCACGCAACGGCCGAGCATGGCGTGGAGGCTGGTCTCCACCGACGGGCGGCCCGGCAGGTCATCCTCGCAGGCGGCAAGCAGCCGGCTCAGCACCGCCGCCTCCCGCTCGTCCGCCTCCAGGGCGCCCAGGTCCTCGTCCTCCAGGATGGCGACGCACTCGTCCACGTCCACCAGACGGTACCCGCTGCCTTCCTCCATCTCGCCGAGCGCTGTGCCGCTGGCTTTGACGTACATGCGTCGTCCGCCGTCGGTCTTGACGCTTGTATTGCCCCCGCCTCCCTGAACCAGGCGCTGATCGGCGCCCGTCGTGCGGGAGATGTGAATCATGTCGCGCAGGTCGTCGTTCACGGTTCCCTCACCTTAGTGTGCCGAGATGGATACGACCGAAGCCCCGGGGCGACAGGTTAGCGCAAAGGCAGGGGGCAAGCAAAGGGAAGGGCGCCGGAACCCAGGGTCATTCAAGAACCGTCAGCAGCGCACGTTCCCCCGGCCCAGAACCCGCACAGTGTGTAGCCCAGCCGCCCTCGGCTGGGGGCAGAAGACGGAT
>JAWOCH010000024.1:0-4274 GCA_046483865.1 Candidatus Brocadiia bacterium
AGAGCGCTGACTACCGCCTTCAGCGGGAGCGGTGCGTCTGGGTGGGGCTCTCAGACCCCTTGCCAGCCTGAGGCAGTCGCCGAACGGCAGCGGCCCGGCTCGGTCGGCTTCCCCGGAGCCCCCAAACCGCCCCGATCACCTCCCAAACACCCCGAGACCGGCCCAATTTGGACAGTCATGAAATATCCGGGTTAGGGCGGTCCGCGGCCGTCCGGCCTAGAGGTCGGCGGGATGCCTTGGCTCCGGACTGAGCGAGACGCAGGGCGCAGAAACGGCGGTGAGAGCGTGGGGCGGTGGCCAGAGGAGGACGGGCACTCTCAACTTCGCGATGCCGGGGGCTCTCCTTCTGCGAGAGCACGCTCGCATCCTGCCCTTCGCTCCTGAACAGGGCGAAGCCGCCTGTCCCTGTCATGCCGCCAAATACAAGTGACGGCCGCGGGCAAGGAGATTACCGCGATCATGGCTGCGTAGCTGGTGACCTCGAGGACCTCAGACTGCAACGCCCGAGCTGCCACCGCGAGCCCGAATGGCAATGGGATGGCAGTGAGCCGTGCGAGAATACGCTTCATGTGCGGCAACCCCAGGTGGTAGTCGGCCAGCACCTCCAGCCCTTGGTCGTAGCACTGCAGAAGGTTTGCTTGCAGCCTAGTAGATGGCACGCTGTCGTCCAAGTGGGCTCTACTCTGAGCGAATGCCCGGCGAAGCTCGGCCCGGAGCCGGGCGGTGCCTACCGCGTCGATAGTTGTATGGACGGCGAACAATGCTGAGTACCAAAGCATGCTCCGGGCGGCGAGTAACAGCGCCACGAGAGTAGCCGCCAACAGCGCTATCAGGCCGATCTCCTCAACCGTTGAGGGCGGCCAATACTCGCGGGGGTCAAGCCATGACAGGAGTTGCTCAAGTTCATGGTCGGAAGCCCATACCCAGAGCCCAACATAACCGAGCGTCACTGCCAACAGCAGGATGTAGCATGTGCTCAGGGGCGCCAATCCCTGGCCCATGACACGACGGATCTCACTGGCCAGAAGGAACACGGTGACAGCGGCTCCGATCAACCAGACCCCACGCCGACGGGCAGCTACGATTGGCCGGGTCGCCCTCTTCAGGTGCCTGAACTGATCTCCGTAGATCATGCCGCGGCTTCTCCTGCTGCTGCCCTGGGGACTCATAGGTTACGTTGCCCGGCTTGCCATATCAAGGCCTCTGGGTCATCCGACGAACCACAGACCTGCTACCTTTCGCCGTCCAGCAAACAAGGCGACGAAGGCGCTTAGCACGGCAACCAACATCGTGGCCGTGCTGCGGTACGGTGTGGGAGATGCAGGTATTCTACTCTCATACTGCGCTGCTGACGGCTTCGCTCGTGCAGGCGGCCGTGCTGCGCCATCCGCCGCGCTACGCCAAGACCACCAAGCCCGGCTGAGGGCGCTCACCGCCGGCTCTGGCACTCGGGGCAGTAGTAAGTGCTGCGCTGGTTGATCTTGACCCGCTCGATCTCGGCCCCGCAGCGGGGGCACGTCCTCCCCTCGCCCCGGCGGTGGATGAGCCACCTGCGCGGCATGTCGCGTCCGTCCGCTCCGCGCCCGATGCTGGTCTCCAGCACCCGCTGAATGGCGCGGTAGAGCTGCCGCAACTCTTCCCCGCTCAGCTCGTCCACGGTCTGCCTTGGGTTCATGCGTGCCTGGAACAGGACCTCGTCGGCGTAGACATTTCCCAGCCCGGCCACGATGTGCTGGTTCATCAGGGTGGACTTCAGCATGCCCCGACGGTTGCCCATGATGCAACGGAACTGTCCCCAACTCATCCGCAGCGCGTCCGGCCCGAGGTCCTCGCTCTCCACCAGCGCGTCCGGGCCATCGGTCAGACTGACCATACCCAGCTTGCGCTGGCTGACGTAGGCCAGCCGGTAGCTGTTCTCGAAGCGGAAAAGCACGCGTGTGAACTCGGGCGCGCCGTCGGCTTTGAAGTACTTCAGGTTGCCCGTCATGCCGAAGTGCAGGCGCAGCCAGCGGTCGTTGTCCATCCGCACCAGGAGGTTCTTGCCATGGCGGTCGGTGGCTTCGAAGCGGCGTCCGGCCAGTGCGCGCCCCAGCCCGCCGGGATTCGTGCCGCGCAGGACGTAATCGTCCTGCACCGTCACCGCCTCCACCGGCTGGTGCAGGGCGGTGGCGCTGAAGTAGCGGCGCATCGCTTCCACGTCGGGCAGTTCGGGCATGGGCCTTCCTCTTTCAGCGCAGCACAAGCTCCATCCCGTCGTAGGCTATCTTCACTTCCACGCCTCTTTCTTCCGCCAGCGCTTCGATGCGTGCTTCCACCTCCTCGGGTTTGGCCTCCACGATCTGGGAGCCGCAGTGGTTGACGACTGCCAGCGGCACGCCCTCCTTCTGGCACCAGGTGAGTTGCGTGCGCACCGGCGTGTGGCCGATCAGCGTATCCCCCGGCTTGCGGACGAACGATTTCTCGATGGTCGCCCCGTCGCCGACGTACGCCTTTGCCCCCCGGAGCGCCGCCTGGCGGTCCTCGATGTAGACCAGGTCCGGCACGTAGAAGATGGTGACCACGCCGGCGCTGACGCGGTATCCGACGGCCGGGGCGCGCGTACTATGGACGACGGGGAACGCCTCGAAGCGGATGCCCCGCACCTCGAACGGCTCCCGGTGCTCGACCACGTGGCGCTCCGGTATGTCCCAGCCGCCGATGATCTCCCAGGTCTGGTCGGTGGCCCATACGGGGCAGGGCGCGCCGTCGCGCAGTCCGTCCACGTGGTCCGGATGCCCGTGGGTGATGACCAGCGCCTGCGGATTGAGCCGGTCCAGTTCCTCCCGCCAGTCGGTCCCGCAGTCAATGGTCACGCCCTTGCCCCTATAGGCCACTTCGCAGCAGGTGTGCATGTCGTGCAGCTCGGTGCGCGCCTCAATCTCACCGCGGGTTCCGTGGAACGTGAGTTTCATCGGTCTCTCGCATGTAGCTTGGCCATGACCATGGTTGGGCAGGAGCCGCCGTTGGTCAAGCCTTTCCGCGGGATTACCTTGTCAGGGCTCCGGCCGGCCCGTTAGCATTCGCCCCGTTTCGAGTCTCACACGGAGGGCGCAGGCCGATGAGCCGCGAGCCCGGACGCGACAGACGGCAGGCGAAGGGCGGCTTCGCTTCCTTCCGCGACAAGCTGGTTTCCGAGGGGCGGCTGCCGGCCATCTGGAGGCCGGAGCGCCGCCATCCGGTGCCCCAGCGGAAGCCTTCCGACCGTCCGAACGTGCTCTGGCTGATGGCGGACCAGCTCCGCGCCGACACATTCGGGTTCATGGGCCATCCGGTCTGCGGCACGCCGAACGTTGACCGTCTGGCGGAGCAGGGCGCCGCTGCCACCAGCATGGTCTGCGCCGAGCCGCTCTGCGTGCCGTCGCGCGCCAGCATGCTCACCGGCCGGTATCCGTTCGCCCACGGCGCCATCGCCAACGGCTATCCCATGCGGCACGACGGCCCGCTGCTGCCGGGCGTGCTGCGGCAGGCCGGCTACCGGACCGCCAACATCGGCAAGCACCACGCCGGCTCCCCCGCCCAGGAGGTCTGGGAGGAGCAGTACACGGTCGAAGACCGGTTCGGGGCGACCAAGCCCTCGCGCGTGCCGTTCGATCCGGAGAACTTCCCCGACGTGACGTTCGTGGCCGGGCGGGTCTGCGACAACTCAGACCGCGTGCTGCACGGCAGATACCCGGCGCCGGTGAAGCTGACCAAGAGCTACCTGCTGGCGACCGAGGCGCAGAAGTGGCTCTACTGGAACGACGACCCGCGGCCGTTCTTCCTGCGCGTCTCGTTCGACGACCCCCATTCGCCCGTCATCCCGCCCGAGCCGTTCTACAGCATGTACGGGCCGGACGACGTGCCGGAGGAGCTATGGCGCGACCAGGAGGAGAGCCTGCGGGGCAAGTCGCCCACGGTGCGGGACTACTGGCGGTTCCGCCACTTCGACGAGATCGCTCTGGAGGACCACCGGCGCCACGCGGCGTGTTACTTCGGGCTGGTCTCGCACCTGGACGCGCAGGTCGGCCGCATCCTGGACTACCTGGACGAACTCGGCCTCACCGACAACACCATCGTCCTGTTCAACTCCGACCACGGCCACATGATCGGGGAGCACGGTCTGGTGCAGAAGGGCGTGGTCTGCTACGAAGGAGTGCTGCGGATCCCACTGGTCATCCGGTGGCCGGGCCACGTGGAGCTGGGAACCCGGGTTGAGCGGCTCGCCCACGGCGTGGGCATCAAGTCCACGCCGTGGG
>JAWOCH010000076.1:0-18725 GCA_046483865.1 Candidatus Brocadiia bacterium
GGGGTCGCTCTACCGTGAGGATTCAGCGCGACGAAGCATCTACCCGGGAGCGCAGTACGCGCCCCTGGACGTGCCGGAGAAGCTGCCGCCGGTTGCACTGGAGAACCGGTTTGCAGGAATGGCCGATCCGGACGACCCGCTGGCGCTGAGCCGCGCCATCCACGCGCACTACGCCCCGCGCGCCGCTCGCCAGGAACTGCGCGAGGCCAGGGAAGACCTGCTCCAGGCGCTGCAGCGGGAACATGACAGGTGCGAGCGGCGTCTCGCAAACGTCCGCCGGGAACTGGCGCGGGCTTCTCGGGCACAGTCCTGGCGCAGGAAGGGCGAGCTGCTCAAACTGGCCCTGCCGCACATCGAGCGGGGACAGGCGGAGGTCACGGTCGAGGACGTGTTCGAGCCCGACAGGCCGGAGGTGACCATCGAACTGGACCCGGCCCTGTCGCCGACGGCGAACCTGGAGCGGATGTTCGAGAAGTACAGGAAGGCGCTGGCCGGGGGGGAGGAGCTTCAGCGACGGGAGGAGAGGACCCGGGCGACCCTTGCGCGGCTGGAGGCACTGGGAGCCGAGGTGGAGGAGGCCGACTCGCCGGAACACGTGGCTGAGCTGCGCTCCAAGGCCCGCTCCGCCGGCTTGCTCAGACCGCCGCGGAAGCCTGCTGAAAGGGCAGGGCGACGGAAAGGGCCGCGGCGCTTCGTTTCCGCCGACGGGCTGGAGATCCTGGTGGCGCGCAACCAGCGGCAGAACGATCGGCTGACCTTCACGCTGGCCAACGGCAACGACTACTGGCTGCACGTGCGCGGCTGGCCCGGGCCCCACGTGGTGTTGCGCCACGGCCCGGACGGGGGCGCGCCGCAGGAGAGCCTGCTGGACGCGGCGCACCTGGCCGTCCGGTTCAGCAAGATTCGCGGCACCGACTACGCCGAAGTCGCCTACACCCGGTGCAAGCACGTCCGCCGGCTCAAAGGCGCCCCCGCCGGGAAGGTCAGCTACGCCAACGAGTCCACAATGCAGGTGCGCATCGAACCGGCGCGAATCGAACGGCTGCTGTCGGGAGATGGGGTGGACGAGGGCGCAGAACTCTGAGCGCTCTTTGCATACGCTCCAGATCAGTTAAGATGGGCGCACTCGCCCAACCAGACCCCCAGCAGGAGAGGCTCATGCGCACCGACGGTCGAATGCCCGACGAAGTCCGGCCCATCACCGTTCAGCGCGACTACTCGTGCTACGCCGAGGGGTCTGTGTTGATAGAGATGGGCCGCACAAGAGTTATCTGCACGGCGATGGTCCAGGACGGTGTGCCCAGGCACTGCCTGGACAAGCAGATGGGCTGGCTGACGGCGGAGTACTGCATGTTGCCCAGCGCCAACCCGCAGCGGCGCAGCCTGCACGGCTACGCGCGCGGGCGCACGCAGGAGATACAGCGCATGATCGGCCGCGTGCTGCGCTCGACGGTGGACCTGCATGGGTTCTCCGGCCGCACTATCTGGATTGACTGCGACGTGGTGCAGGCGGACGGCGGCACGCGGACGGCGTCTATAACCGGCGGATTCGTGGCACTGGTTGACGCACTGTGGGCGCTGCGGGAAGCCGAGAAGATTGACTGCCTGCCGCTTCTGCGCGGCGTGGCCGGCCTGAGCGTGGGGGTGGTGGACGGCCGTGTGCTGGTGGACCTGTGTGCGGAGGAGGACCGCGCGGCCTCGGTGGACATGAACCTGGCGATGACCCACGACGGCCGGTTCGTCGAGGTACAGGGCACCGCCGAAGGCGAACCGTTCGACGCCGACCAGCACGCAGAGATGCTGGCGCTCGTGCAGGAGGGCATCGGGTGCGCCATCGAGGCGCAGGTCGGTGCGCTGGGCGAGCGTTTGTCCCTGTGAACGGGGCGCACATGAGTGTGCCGCAGTGGCAGAGCATCCCCGTGCTGTCCGGCAGGACAGCCCACAGGCTGCTGGACTGCCGGCCGGGCAGCCTGGAGGTCTCCCTGGATCTCGGCCGGACGCGGTCTGCGGTGCAGGTAGAGGGTGAGGCACTGATCCTGCCGGACGGGCAGCGGCTGGGGAAGGCGCGTTTGGTCGAGGAGTTCTCCGAGCCGGAGGACTGCATCGCGGTCCGTGAAGGCCGCCCGCGCAAGGTCTACCACTACGATGAGCAACGGCGCAGCTACTACAAGCTGTTCCAGTCCCACCCGGACAGGCCGCCCACCATCCTGATCAACGGGGCAACCATGCATCCTGTGTCCGGGACGGACCCGTGGGAAGGCACGCGGGAGATGGTGGCGCAGGTGCCGAAGTGCGGGGGAGAGTGCCTGGACACCTGCTGCGGGTTGGGATACAGCGCCCAGATGCTGTCCGAGCGTGGGTTCGACGCAGTCGTGACGTGCGACGTAGATGCGAACGTGCTCCGCGTGGCCGCGGTCAACCCGTGGTCGGAGGGGCTGTTCACGTCTGAGCGGATAGACGTCCTGCACGCCGATCTGCGCGAAGTGGTCGCTGACACGCCGGCCGGTCGGTTCGCCTGCATCTTCCACGATCCGCCGACGGTCTACCAGGCAGGGGAGCTGTACGCGGGAGCGCTGTATGGGGAGTTCCGGCGCGCGCTGACCTCACGGGGCATCCTCTACCACTACGTCGGCTCGCCCGGCGGCCGGCGGGGGCAGGACTACGCGCACGGGGTCATACAGCGCTTGCAGGAAGCCGGCTTCTACCGGGTGCGGCGGGTGAGCGGGGGCGTTCTTGCGCGCAAGCGCCCTGCGACATGACTCAGCCGCGGGACATGGCCAGCGCATCGGCCAGCGTGGTGCTGGCCAGGTAGTGCAGACGTTCGCTTTCGGCCCGTGCCCAGAGGCGGTCAACCAGCCGGTCGTAGTCGGTGTCGCCGGCCCCCTCCTCCGGCCGGATCGGCTGCACCGCGTCCAGCACCTGGGCCAGGGTGATGCGTTCCGGCGGACGGCTGAGACGATAGCCCCCCTTTGAGCCGCGCCGGCTGCTGACCAGTGCTGCCTGCTTGAGCTGGATGAGGATGTGCACCAGGTAGTTGTCGGGCACGCCCGTCTCGGCCGCGACGGCCTTCAGCTTGGTGTTCGCGCCGCCTTCATAGCGGGTGGCCAGGTGCAAAGCTGCCGCGAGTGCGTAGCGGAGCTTTGCCTTCAGGCGTGCCATCGCATGGCTTCCAAGAGGCAGCAGACGGGCGGTCTGCGAACCAGTGACAATCTCCGGACTGAGCGTGGAGCCGGGTGCAGAGGGCTGGCCTACCGCCGCACCTCGTGGGTCAGTGACTCTTCGGTTTGCTTGTCGAAGATGTGGGCCTTCTGCATGTCGAAGGCCACCTCGATCATGTCGTTGACCGCCGGGGTGCTGCGGGAGTCGAACTTGGCCACGATGTCCGGGCTCTTCTCGCTGCGGCGCAGGTAGACCAGCGTCTCGGCGCCGAGCGGCTCGACCACCTCGGCGCGGATCTCTTTGACGTTCTCCGGCTGGACGTTCTCGGCGAACCGGCTGTCGTGGATGTCTTCGGGCCGGATCCCGAACGCCACGTCCCGGCCGGAGTGGGAGCGCACGGCGGCCGCCACGTCGTCGGTCAGTGTGAACTCGTAGTCCTGCGAGACGAACTTGACGTTGCCGTTCGACTCCTGGAGCGCCCCCTCCAGGAAGTTCATGGGCGGGCTGCCGATGAAACCGGCAACGAAGCGGTTCACCGGGTGGTCGTAGAGCTGGATGGGCGTGTCCACCTGCTGGATGTAGCCCAGCTTCATGACTGCTACCTTCGTGCCCAGGGTCATGGCCTCCACCTGGTCGTGGGTTACGTAGATCATGGTGGCGTCCAGCCGCTCGTGGAGGCGGGCTATCTCGACGCGCATCTGCACGCGCAGCTTGGCGTCCAGGTTCGACAGCGGCTCATCGAACAGAAACACCTGGGGCTGGCGCACGATGGCCCGTCCCACAGCGACTCGCTGGGCCTGTCCGCCGGACAACTCGCGGGGCCGCCGGTCGAGCAACTCGGTGATCTCCAGCAGGTCGGCCGCCCTCTGCACGCGCTGGTCTATCTCGGCGCTTGGGTATTTGCGCAGTTTCAGCCCGAAGGCCATGTTGTTGTAGACGGTCATGTGCGGGTAGAGCGCGTAGTTCTGGAACACCATGGCGATGTCACGGTCCTTGGGCAGGACGTTGTTGACCAGCTCCCCGCCGATGTAGATGTCCCCCTGGGTGATGTCCTCCAGCCCGGCGACCATGCGCAGCGTGGTGCTCTTGCCGCAGCCGGACGGGCCGACCAGCACCAGCAGGCTGGCGTCTTCGACGATGAGGTCCACGTCGTTGACGGCCTCCACGCCGCCTTCGTAGACCTTGGAGACGTTGACGAACTTGACTTCTGCCATGGTTGTGATTCCCTCCGGCTACTCGCGCGTCAGCCCTTGATAGCGCCCTCCGAGATGCCGCGAATGAAGAACCGCATGGTGAACGCGAACAAGATGACCAGCGGAATGGCGGCAATGAAATAAGCAGCCATCAGCGGTCCCCACTGCTTCACGTAAGCCCCCTGCAGCCGGTAGAGCCCGACCGCCAGGGGAAGCATCTCGGGATCGCGTATGGTGATCAGTGGCAGGATGAACTTGTTCCACTCCCCGACAAAACGCAGTATGGCCAGGGTGGAGATGATCCCGCCCGCCTGGGGCACCACCACGTGGATGATCTGCTGCAGGTGAGTGGCGCCGTCTATGCGAGCGCACTCAAAGAACTCCTTCGGCATGTCCTCGATGAAGTTGCGCAACACGTAGATGCAGATGATCTGTCCTCCCGCCGCGCCTACGACCGACAGACCGACGAGGCTGTTGAGCATATTCAGCCTCTTCATCAGCGTGAACAGGGGGATCAAGTTCGCCACGCCGGGCATGAGCATCAGCACCAGAACGAGCGACCAGATGATGTCGCCGCCCGGCATCCGGAACCGACCGAACACGTAGGCGGCCAGCACGGCCACTGCCAGGCTGATCAACGTGGCCGTGACCGCCAGGAATATGGAGTTGGCGATGTTGACGCCCACGTTCTCCCACCCGATGCTCCAGTTGCCCCAGTGCAGCGGCACGGTGGGCACCCAGGGGGCGTTGTAGAACTGCGTGTTGTTCTTCAGGCTGACCACCAGCATCACGTAGAAGGGCAGGAACGTGAAGGCAAGCATCAGCCAGAGCCAGCCGTGCTTCAGCCAGCGCGCTATGGGGTTTTCCGCGACCTTGCTCACTTTTTGACCCGCACGTACTTGTTATTGATGATTGTCAGGGCCACGATGACGAAGAACAGCAGGATGCCGATGGCGCAGGCGTAGCCAGCGTTCCGATCAATGAAGGCGGTGTAGTACATGTACAGCCCCGGAACCATCGCTGCCCCCCCCGGACCACCGGCATTGCCCAGCAGAACAAGGATCAGCCCATATCCCTTCAGCACGCCGATGATCATCAACACCAGGTTTATCCGAACCTGGGTGGCGATCAGAGGCAGCTCAATGTAGAGGAACTTGCCGAACCAGCCCACCCCGTCAAGTTCGGCGCATTCATAGACCGAGCTGGGTATCTTCTCCAGACCCGATAGGTAGATCAGCACGCCGATGATGCCTATCCATGGGAACCCCCAGAAGATCAGGGCGGGCAGCACGAGCTTGGGTTCGCCCAGCCAGGCGGGGTTCCGGCCCACTTGGAAGATGGCGTCGCCGGCGCTCTCGACGAACCAGGAGTTGATCGTGGCCAGCAGGTTCAGCAGGCTCGTCGCCTTCAGGAAGCTGTTCAGCAGGCCAACGACCGGGTTGTAGAAGAACTTCCAGATCAGCAGGCCCACCATCCACGGTATGACCATGGGGATGACAAACAGCAGCCGATAGAGATAACGCATCCGGTCGCTGGTGACACGGTGGATGACCACGGCCGTGATGATGGACGGGATCATCTTAAACAGGCTGGCCACAAACAGAATGCCGACGATGGTGAAGGCGCGACCCAGTTTGGGATCCGTCAAGGCGCGTGCGTAGTTCTGGAGTCCGTTATACGTGGCCAGTTCATCACCGTTCCAGCGGAAAAAGCTGTAGTAGATGCCGGCGCCGGCCGGATAGTACATGAACATGGCAATCAGCAGCACCGACGGCAACAGAATGAGGTACAGCGGCCAGTAGCTCTTCAGCTGGGAGAGTCTGACTCGTCTGCGGGGCATCGTAGCTTCCTGCCGTTACTGCTGCTGTTCGTAGAGCTGCGCTCCCCGAACCCAGACACTCACTTCGTGAGTGCGGGAGTTGACCTGTCCGCCGAAGGCCTCAAGGATACGCACGTACTGATCCACCGGGTCTGCTGTCAGGGCCTCTGCCGCTCCGCTGGCGCCGTTGATCGCGGCCCGCCGAGCTGCCGCCAAGCGGAGCTGCTGATCCATCGTTTGTGCGATGCCGCGCACGTGATCCTTGACCCCTTCGCGCAGATCTTTCCGGTACTGAGACATGTAGTCATCCACGAACTCCTCATAGTCCTTGCTGCCGGACAAGTAGAGAGGCAATTCCTGGCGATAGGTCAGCGCCGTGCCCGGCACTTGCTCGAACTCTATGGCCGCGGTGTAGCCCTCTATCCGGGGTTCGAACGGCTTGAGTTCCTCACGGGGTTTGGCGCCTGCGATCACCGGCAGCCAGTACATCCGGCGTGTCAACTCCTGGTTGATCTCCAGGGACGAGAGGAACTGGAGGAAATCGAGGGTCTGGGCGCGGTGCTTCGAGGTCTTCGTGATGCCGAACGGGAACGCTCCGCGTGTGTCCGCTTCGGTCTGAGGTCCGGTGACATATTGCCCGTACTTGGGGTTGTCCTTGGAGGGGAGCGGCATGCGCTCCGGGGTGACGCCAACAGGGAACTCCGCCTGCGTGGCCAGGTACAGGTAGTCCCAACTGCCCGTGGGTACCATCGCGGCGTTGCCCTGCATGAACAGAAACGCCACTTCGTCCCGGTCAAGCGACGTGGCACCCGGCGGAGAATACTTCGATATCTCGCGAAGCAGCTCGAAGTTGGCCTTGATTCGGGGTTCCGTCATCTTGAGCGTGCCCGAGTAAAGCGGGGTTGAGTACTCCATGACGCTGACATTCCCGTCGCGATCCACGTCCAGTTGGTCCATGTAGCTGGCCGTCATCGCCGTTCGGTAGGCGTCCACCAGTCGGTCGAAGCTGTACTGCGAACCGCCGATGGGGACGCCTTCTTTCTCGGAACGCGCGTAGTAATCCTGCAGCCGCTTGCAGAGGTCTATGAAACTCTCATAGGTGCGAGGGAACTCGCTGCCTTCTTCGGCGGGCGACCAGACTTTGCCGATGAGGTCCTTGTTGTAGTATAGGCGCTGGGTGAACGTCGACAGCGGAACGCGGAAGTAACTCTTCAGGTTCTCTTCGTACCCGCCCTCCATCTCATCGAAGTAGGTCTGCCGCCAGGGCACCCCTTCCAGCTCCGTGCCGGCGTTATAGGGGTTTGGCTCGTCCACATACTCGTTGAGAGGTACGAAGTACCGGGCGTAGAACTTCGGCCACAACTGTCGCGGCCCCATGCCGCACTCAATCATGTCCGGTGCTGTCCCGCCGATGAGCTGAGTGTTGACCCAGCGGAAGTAGCCTTCCTCCGGGATGAGGATCTGGCGGACTTCCACGTTGGGGTGCTGCTCGGCGTATTTCTCTATGGCCCAGTCCAGGGCATTGCGGATGCCGGGCTCGAGTTGCCAGTGGGCCATGCGGAGGACCACTTTCTGCGTTTCGCCGGTCCCGCCCCGGGCGCGCATGAAGTTGATGAACACCACCACGCAAGCCAGCACGTAGACGGTGATCAGCAACAGCAGGGCTGGATACTTCTTCAGTTTGCTGTAATCAACAGGCACGGCGTCTATCAGCCTACCTCAAAGAGCAGCCTCCGCCCCGGCTCCGTGCCGGGGCTCTCCGGGTTTCCCCGAGCTTCCCTTCAGCCGGATTGCAGTTTCCGGACGCGCTCGAGGCTTTGTGTGGCACGGTAGTAGAGCACGTGCCGCTCGGATTCCTCGACGAACTTGCTGTAGTACTGCTCCGCCAAAGCGTAATCCCGCAGGTCCTTCTCGGCGATGCGGGCTATCTGCCACAGTATCGTGCTGCGCGTCCGGGCTGAGGAGATGCCCTGCTGCAGAGCCCCCCGCAGGTGCTCGATGGCCTTTGCGTGGTTGTCGCGCGCTACGTATCTGGCGGCCAGCATCGTGTGCATCACGGCGGCCAGGTTGTTGTCCGGTTGCCTGCGCAGTCGCTCGTCCAGCACCCGGATGCCCCTATCCACCTGCTGGCGCGTGGGGAGCTGGTATCCCCCCGTCGCGCCGGCGTCCTGGGTTGGGCTGAACAGCATCTCGGCTATGTGCAGGGCGGCTTCATCGGCCTCATCGGCGTCCGGATACTGCTCCAGTATCTGGCGGAAACTCGCGAGCGCTTCCTCGGTGTCACCACGCGCACGGGCGACGCTGGCGTACCCAAGGGTGCTGAGTCGTTCGGCGGCGGGATGCCCCAACTCTGCCAGCCGGTCGTATTGCTCCAGGGCGGCCTCGTAGTCCGGATTCGGGCGGAGGTGGTAGGTGTAGGCGAGCCCCAGGACGGCCGAGAAGCGCCGGTCTTCTGTCACCTCCGGTTCCGCAGCAACCTGCTGGAAGAACTCCAGCGCAATCTCGAAGTCGCCCGTGGTGTAGGAGCGCCAGGCGAGCAGAAGCTTGTCCTGACCCTCCTGAGCCGCGCCCTGCCGACCACAGCCGGAACAGACCGTCAGCAGGCACACGAGCGTGAGGCTTAGTAGCGCACGGGCTTTCATTACGGCGTCCGCCCTCCGCAAGACAGATCTCGTCGGACCGAGCAGTCATTCTACCGCGCACTTACGCTGTGTCAAGCCAACGCTGCTATGCGCGGAACAGCTGTCCCATCCGTCGCCCCAGCAGCAGACCGGCCGTCACCAGCGAGACGCCCAGGAACAGCATCGCCCACACGCCCAGCGCGCTGGCTATGTACGGGCCGTCCTCGATGCGCTGAATCAGGGCGTATATGGCCTTCGTGATGGGGTAGAACTCCTCCTTCATGGCCAGGATCAGGCTGTCGCTGACCTCCAGCATGGCGAAAGAGAACACCAGGATGCCGCCGGCTACCAGATTCGCGCTGACCAGGGGCATGGTCACCTTGCGCATGGCCTTCAGCGGCGTGGAGCCCAGGTTGACGGCGGCCTCCTCCAACTCAACGTTCACCTGCTGGAAGCCGGCGTAGGCGGCGCGCACCATGTAGGGCAGCCGCCGCACGGCGTAGGCCATTATCAGCAGCACCGTCGGGTTGTTGCGCGGGTCCAGCGGCGTTCCGCTGTAGGCCGCCACGTAGCCGAACGCCAGAACCAGCCCGGGAATGGCCAGCGGCAGCATGACCACCGCGTCCAGCACGTCCGAGCCCCAGAAACGGTGGCGCACCAACAGGTAGGCTACCGTCACCCCCAGCGCCAGGTCTATCACCGTGCTGAACCCGCTGTAGACGATGCTGTTGCGGATGGCCGGCAGCGTATACTGATGCCCGAGTGCATCGCGGAAGTGCTCCAGCGTGTAGCTTTGCGGCAGGACCGACATGAACCACTCCTTACGGAGTGAGGTCAGCACGACCGCCGCGTGTGGCAGGCAGGCCAGCCCGACCACCAGCAGAATGAGTCCGATGATGGCGGCCGAGCCAAGCGGCCCGACCGATCGCTCGGCGCGCCCCGTGCGGCCCTTGGTCATGGATTGGTACGCGCGCAGACCGAACACCCGCTTGGCGGCCACGAAGACCAGCACCGTCATGGCCAGCACCCCCACCACCAGCGCGTAGCCCTGGGGATTGGCCGACAGCTCGGTGACCTGGTTGAAGATCTGCACCGGCACCACCCGCCGGTAGCCGAACACCAGAGGCGTGCCCAGGTCGGTGAACGCCCAGATGAACACGATCACCGAACCGGCGAAGATACCCGGCATCATCAGGGGCAGCGTCACGCGGCGGAACAGCCGGGGGCCGCTGGAGCCCATGTTGACCGCCGCCTCCTCCAGGGACGGATCCACGTTGGCCAGCGCGGCGGCGAAGTTCAGGTACATGATCGGGTAGAGGTGCAGCACCTCCATCAGCACCACTCCCCAGAAGCGCGCCCCGCCCAGCCAGTCTATCGGGTCCGCGATAAGCCCGATGTGCATCAGCAGCAGGTTCACCGAGCCGAAACGCGCCAGGACCTGCCTCATGCCGATGGCGCCCACGAAGGGCGGCATGACCATGGGCAGCAGCAACAGCCCGGCCAGCAGCCCCTTTGCCGGGAACCGGTAGCGAACCATGACCAATGAAAGGGGCAGGGCGATGGCGCCCGTCGCAGCGGTCACCACCAGCCCGAGGGCGAAGCTATTCAGGATGGACTGCCGCGTCAGCGTGTCCTTGTACAGGTACTGGAAGAACGCGAGCGTGAACCGCCCTTCGACGATGAACGCGCCGCGGCAGGAGTAGAGCAGCGGATAGAACAGGAACGCCCCCAGCACGGCGAGCACGACGGCCAGGAGCGCAATGCGGGTGGCCTTCACGGCTGCTCCCGGGAGGTCTGGGGCAGGATGACCGCGTCGTCGGGATCGAAGTGCAGCGCCACCTCGTCGCCCACGGTCGGTGGCGATGGGCCGGGGTTGGCGTTCATCACCGACAGCTCCAGCCCGGCGCAGGTCAGCTTGAGCTGCTCCACCTCGCCCAGGTACACGCTGTCCTCCAGCCGGGCGCGCAGGGCGTTCGGCTCGCCCGATCCGGTCTTCAGGCACTCGGGTCGCACCATGCAGACCACCTCGTCGCCCTCGCCGGGCGCCGGCTCGCCCAGCGCGGCCACGAGCGATCCCAGCGGCGTCTCAACGGTCCCCAACCCGTCGGAGACCTCGCGCAGCTCGCCGGGCAGCATGTTCGCCTCGCCCATGAACTCCGCCACGAACAGATTGGCCGGGCGGCGGTAGACGTGGCGCGGCTCGGCCACCTGCTGGACGCGGCCCATGCTCATGACCGCCATGCGCCGGGCCATCGAGAGGGCCTCCTTCTGGTCGTGGGTGACATAGATCATGGTGATGCCGGTCTCGGCGTGGATGCGGCGGATCTCGTTGCGCATCTCCAGCCGCAGCCGCGCGTCCAGGTTGCTCAGCGGTTCGTCCAGCAGCACGACGTCCGGCTCGATCACCAGCGCGCGGGCCAGGGCGATTCGCTGCTGCTGGCCGCCGGAGAGCTGGTTGGGCATCCGATCGCTGTACGCCTCCATGCGCACCGTCTCCAGCGCCTGGTGCACGCGCTCCTCGCGTTCCTCGGCGCCCACGCGCCTCTCCCGCAGCCCGTAGGCCACGTTCTCCGCCACGTCCATGTGGGGCCACAGGGCGTAGCTCTGGAACACCATCCCCGTGTTGCGCCGGTGGGCGGGCACGTCGTCAATGGGGCGGTCGTCGAACAGGATGCGCCCCCCGTTCGGCCGGAGGAAGCCCGCGGTGAGCCGCAGGATGGTCGTCTTCCCGCAGCCGGACGGGCCGAGGAGGAAGAACAGCTCCCCCCGCTGAACGTGGAACGATACGTCGGCCACCGCCACGGTGTCCCCGTAGCGGCGTGTCACCCCGTCGAACGTTACGCTGACCATCAGCCTCCCCCTGCGATGCGCCGGTAAAGCTGCTGGGCTTCGGCGGACCAGCCGGCGATGGTGTCCGCGCGGAACCTGGCATCGTCCCACTTGCCGCCGGCCAGCTCCATCATCCGTTCCTCGGTGATGGGCGGCGTCAGCAGACGCTGCACGTCCGGGTGGTCCTCCGGCAGCCCGCGCGCCCGTTCCCACGCGGCGGCCAGTTCCTCGTGCACGTCAATGATGCGCGCACCGAACAGGTCGTTGACAATCTTCCAGCGCCGGCTCATCTTGTCCGTGTCGAACTCGATGGACCCCTCGAAGTCGAACGGGTCCAGCTTCACCACGGCGTGCTCCGGGTAGTTCTGGGCCAGGTCGGGGATGACGGGCATGCGGTAGAGCTGGAACTGGCGCGGTCCGCCGGGTGCGCCGGCCTGCAGTATCCACAGCTTCTGCGCTCTTTCCGAGAGGCAGAAGGTCACGAACTCCTCGGCCAGCTCCAGGTGCGGCGCGCCCTTCAGCACGCCGATGGCGTCCGGGTTGACCACGGTCAGCCCCTCCGGCAGGTGGAACCCCATCCGGTCCTCGCCGGCCTCGGCCACGGCGCGCAGGCCATAGCTGTCAATGGCCATCCCGCAGGCCGCCTCGCCGGTGGCCACCTCGCGCGGCACGTCGCTGGCCGAGCCCGTGAAGCCCCGGCAGTTGCCGCCGAGCCGCGTGGCGAGCGCCCAGCCCTCCTGCCAGCCGTAAGCCTGGAAGATGATCTCGTAGCACATGTGCATCGAGCCGCTCTGGCGCGGGTCGGCCGAACTGACGTGGGTGAAGTACTCGCCCCGGCCCAGGTCGGCCCACTCCTGCGGCTTCGGCAGCCCCAGTCTGTCCAGCACCTCCAGGTTGTAGAGCAGCCCGAAGCCGGCCATGCACGTGCCGAACCAGCGCATCTCGGGGTCGTAGACCGCCATGCCCGCGCAGGTTGGCGGAATGCGCGAGAGGACGTCGTCCGGGATCGAGCACGCGTGCAGGTGACCCTTGCGCACGAAGTGCAGGAACGGGTCCACGCCGCCGCCCCAGAACAGGTCTATGCCGATGCCTTCCGGGTTCGCCCCGAACTGATCGTCCACGTAGCGCTGCGCCTGCAGCGTGCCGCCCACGTCCAGCCACTCGACGGTCACCGGATAGCCGAACTTCTCCTGTGTGTAGTCGGAGAACGCCGCTTCGAACTCGCGGCGGGTGTTCTCCGGGTGGGGGGTGACCATCACCAGCGTGCGCGCCTCCGCCTCCGGCTCGGCCTCCTCCGGGCGCAGAAGGAACGGCACGGCCAGAATGGCCAGGAATACCAGGATGACAACCACGTAACGCAATCGGGATGAGCCGGCCATGTGGGCCCCTTCTGGAGTTTCTTCCTTGGGTTGGTCACCCGCCGCCAGCGCCGCAATGTAACAGATAACCGGCCCACCGCGAAAGTCAAGCGCGCGACCGGTCAGGGTCTTCTCACCACGGAGGAACAGAGGACACGGAGGACGGCAACGGCTGGACTAACCACGACGACACTACGAGCACAACGTAAAGCTGGCACAAACGTCGTGCTCGTGGTGTCGTCGTGGTTGATTCCCGTTGGCTCGCGGGCCGGTCCAGGCTGCCTCACGGCGTGCTGTGCCACAAACCCCCGTCCCTTGCACAGAGCCCCTATTGGCCGTAAGCTGCCCCCGGCCCAGGATTTCGCCCCAAGCAGCGGAGCCCCTATGCGCCGGCGCATCCGCCCATATCGGCTGGCTACCAAGGCCGCCTTTGCGCTGTTGGGCATCATCCTGGCATGGGTCGCGGGGCAGCCGGGCATCGTTCACCCGTGGCCGTACGCCTTGATAGGCATCGTGTGCTTTGTGGCGCTGTTCGAGCTGGTAAGCTCGGCGCTCTGGCCGGCGATAGAGCAGGCCAGAGTTCTACCGCCAACGCTCGAACCACGGCCACGCCCCGGCTGGAACACCCGCCGCCGTCCGAACGCCTACTTCGCCGGCCGAGGGCGGGAGCTGCGCCAGCTCCACGACCGGCTCCGCTCCGGCGACGCCGGCGGCGAAGCGCTGGTCATCCATGGGCCGGGCGGCATGGGCAAGACGGAGCTGGCGCTGCAGTACGCCTGCCGCTACGAGGATGACTACGACCTCATCTGGTGGCTGCACTGCGAAGAGGCGGCCACCCTCGCCGAGGACTACATGGCCCTGGCGCAGCAGGTGGACGTGGGGATTCGGGACGTGTCCGACCCCGAACTGGTCCGCCGGGCCGTGCGCGCCTGGCTCCAGCGCAGCGACGGATGGCTGCTGGTGTTTGACAACGCGGCTGGGGCCGACGACCTGGACGACTACCTGCCCGGCGGCACAAGCGGCCACGTTCTGGTCACCACGCAGAACCGCAACTGGCCCGGCCTGCAGACGCTCTCGCTCGAGCCGCTGACGTGCGGCCAAGCCCGCGACTTGCTCCTCGAACGCACGAAGCAGGACAACGAAGTCGCCGCGGCAGAACTGGCAGAGGAACTCGGATACTTCCCCCTGGCGCTGGAACAGGCCGGCGCATACGTCGTCGAGACGGGCATGTCGCTGGCCGGGTACCTCGAACTGTTCCGCGAGCGGACCGGCGAACTTCTCGGCAAGGGACGCCCGGCGGGCTACGAGGAGACCCTCCTGACCACCTGGAACCTGGCCTTCGAGCAGGTCTCCATCCAGGCCCGCGCACTGCTGAACCTCTGCGCCTTCCTGGCCCCGGACGACATGCCGCTCCGCATGATCCGTGAGGGCAGCGACCTCCTGCCGAAGCCCCTCCGAGCCTGCGCCGCCGACGAGCTGGCCCTCGAGGAAGCCGTGGCCGACCTGCGGCGCTACTCCCTGGTCGAGCGCGAGGCAGACCTCATCTCGATACATCGCCTCGTCCAGACTGTCCTGCGGGAGCGGCTGGAAGAGGGGGCACAGAAGAAGTGGGCGGAGGCGACGGTCGGACTTGTTGCGGCGGTCTTCCCTGGGGGGAAGGACGATCCCGGCGATGTGCGTAACTGGCCGCTCTGTGCTGCGCTGATGCCCCACGGCATGGCGGCGGCCGGCCACGCCGAGCGGCTGGAGGTCGCGGCGGAGGAAACCGGCCTTGTTCTCAATCAGGCGGGCGTTCATTTGCGTTCCCGCGCCCTGCTCTCCCAGGCCCGGAACGCCCACCAGCGCGCGCTGAAGGTTGACCTGGAAGCATACGGCCCGGACCATCCCGCAGTGGCCACGGACCTGAACAACCTGGCGACGGTGCTCAAGGAGCAGGGCGACCTGGAGGGGGCGAAGGAGAAACTCGAGCGCGCGCTGAAGGTTGACCTGGAAGCATACGGCCCCGACCATCGCGCAGTGGCCAGGGACCTGAACAACTTGGCGACGGTGCTCCAGGACCAGGGCGACCTGGACGGGGCGAAGGAGAAATTCGAACGCGCGCTGGAGATCGACAAGGGGGCGTACGGGCCAGAGCACCCCACGGTAGCGACTCGCCTGAACAACTTGGCCATGGTGCTTGGAGCCCAGGGCGACCTGGAGGGTGCGCGGGAGAAGCTCGAGTGCGCGCTGGAGATTGACCTGGACGCATACGGGCCGGACCATCCCACAGTAGCAATCCGCCTGAACAACCTGGCTTTAGTGCTGCGGGACGAGGCCGACTTGTCGCAGGCACGGGACAAGTTCGAGCGGGCGCTCGAGATACGGCGGGATAGGCTTGGTGTGGAACACCCCCTCTTTGCACAGAGCCTGAACAACCTGGCGGGGGTGCTCGGGGACCACGGCGACCTGGAAGGGGCGCGGGAGAAGCTGGAGCGCGCGCTGGAGATTGACCTGGAGGCGTACGGCCCGAACCATCCCGCAATGGCGAGGGACCTGAACAACCTGGCGATGGTGCTCCGGGACCAGGACGACCTGGAGGGTGCGCGGGAGAAGTTCGAGCGCGCTCTGGAGATCCACCTGGGGGCATACGGCCCGTACCACCCCGCAGTGGCGAGGGACCTGAACAACCTGGCGATGGTGCTCAAGGAGCAGGGCGACCTGGAGGGGGCGAAGGAGAAATCCGAGCGCGCACTGGAGATTGACATGGCGTCGTACGGGCCGGACCACCCCGCAGTGGCCACGAACCTGAACAACCTGGCGATGGTGCTCAAGGACCAAGGCGACCTGGAGGGCGCGCAGGAGAAGCAGGAGCGCACGCTGGAGGTATTCGAGAAGACGCTTGGTCCGGAGCATCCGAACACGGAGGTTGCCCGCAACAACCTGGAGATGCTGAAGCGGCTGGAGGAATCCCCCCCGGGCGGAGGGGCGGAAAGCGGGGCGATGCCGGATAGCCCGGAGGAGGACTGAGCGACTTTGGGTTGGTCCGTAGAGGCCTTCTCACCATGGGGCACAGAGGACACGGAGGACGGCAACGGCTGGACTAACCACGACGACACCACGAGCACAACGTAAAGCTGGCACAAACATCGTGCTCGTAGTGTCGTCGTGGTTGATTCCCGGCGATTCGTCAGCCGGTTGAGCCGGTCTCCGCAATCGGCTATAAACATCCCGACCGGCGGCGTCTGCTCAAAGGGGGAACTATCGCGTGGCCGAGGGCACGATGCACTTCGAGCGATTCGGGCGCACTTACCACCTGCGCATCCGCACGGCGGACGACCTGCGCTCCGTGCTGGAGCTGAACGATGCGCTATGGATCGCCACCAGCGCGCCCCTGGCCACGCTGAATACCAACGCCGAGTTCTTGCGGTTGGTGGACACCGACGGCAACGGGCAGATCCGCTGCGACGAGCTGCGCGCGGCCATCCGCTGGCTCCTGGCCCGCTTGGCCGATACCAGCCGGCTGGCCGAGGGCACCGACGAGCTGAGCCCGGACATGCTACGCCGGGAGGAGGAGCAGTCCCAGCAGCTTGCCGGCACGATGCGCTACCTGCTGGAGGCCGTCGGCGCCCCCGACCGCCAGACCGTCCGGCTGCGCGACATCGAGGCGTTCGAGCGGAGCCTGGACCAGCAGCCCATCAACGGGGACGGCGTCATCCCCCCGGAAGCGGCGGACGAGCCGGACCTGCGGCAGTTCCTGGCGGACGCGCTGGCCTGCACCGGCGGGACGGAGGACCGCATCGGCCGCGCGGGCATCACCGAGGAGCAGCTCGATCGCTTCATGCAGCAGGCGGCCCAGCACGTGGCATGGCTGGCCCGCGCCGATGAGAAGTCGTCCGAGCGCGAGGCCATCATGCCGCTGGGGGAGGAGACGCCCGACGCCTACGCCGCCCTGGAGGCGGTGCGCGGGAAGGTGGAGGACTTCTTTGCCCGATGCCAGGCGCTGTGCTTCCTGGGGTCCTGCGACATGCGGCAGGGGGCGCCGGACGAGACGTCGGCCGAGGCCGCGCGCTCGGCCCTGGCGCGTGCCCCGTTGGCGGAGCCGGGACCGGATTGCCGACTCCCGCTGGCCGACGGCGTCAACCCGCTCTACGCGGAAGCTCTCGATGAGTTCTGCCGGCGCGTCGTCGTCCCGGTGCTCGGCGAGCGGGAGGAGCTGACCGAAGACGATTGGCAGGCGATAGTCGAGTTTTTCTCCGGGCACGCGGCATGGCTGTCCGAGAAGCCGGAGGGGGCCGTCGGGCAACTGGGACGGGGACGGCTGGAGACATACCTGGCGGGCGACCACGCCGAGCGTGCGCGCGAGCTGCTGGAGGACGACCGCCGCGCCGCCGAGCAGGCAGCCCGCGCGCGCGAACTGAAGAAGCTCCTGCTCTACCACAAGCACCTGATGCAGCTCGTGAACAACTTCGTCAGCTTCCCCGACCTCTACGACCCGCAGTCGCGCGCTCTGTTCGAGATGGGGTCGCTGGTCATGGACGGGCGCTGGTTCAACTTCGCCGTGCGGGTCGAGAACCTGGAGGAGCACCGCCAGGTGGCCAGAACCAGCCGCATGTACGTACTGTATCTGTCAGTCACCCGCGTGGACGAATCGGACCGGTTCATCGTGGCCTGCCCGGCGACCAGCGGCACGGTGGGGAACCTTTGCGTGGGCAAGCGGGGGATCTTCTACGACACGGCCGGCCGGCACTATGGCGCGCGGGTGGTCGAGATCATCGAGAACCCCATCAGCTTCCGGGAGGCCCTGCTGTCGCCGTTCGTGCGGCTCGGCCGGTTCATCGCCGGCAAGATCGAGTCCATGTCCTCCGGCGCGCAGAGGGCGCTCGAGTCCCGGCTCGCCCGCACCACCGAGCAGGTTGAGGAGGGGGTGGTCCAGACGGTGGAACAGGGCCCGCAGGCCGCGCAACCTCAGCAGCAGTCTGCGGCCCAGGCTTCGGCCTCACGACGCGACCTGCTGGTCGGCGCCAGCGTCTCGATCGCCGCCCTCAGCTCCGCCTTCGCCTTCATCACGAAGACTCTGTCGGGGCTGGGGTACCAGCAGATACTGCTGGCGCTGCTGATAGTGGTGGGCGTGGTGATGCTGCCGACGGCGATCGTGGCGGCGTTCAAGCTGCGGCGACGCGACCTGAGCGCGCTGCTGGAGGGCTGTGGATGGGCGATCAACGCGCGGATGCGGCTGAACCGGGAGCAGCGGAAGCAGTTCACGCGCCACGAGCCATACCCCCCCGGCGCCACGGGCACGCCGCGCAGGCGTTGGCTTCTGCTGGTGCTCGTGCTTGTCTTGCTGGCCGTGGCGGGTTGGGCCGTCGTGCGCGCGCTGCGCTCCGAGCCGCATGGCAGCCGACGCCCCGTGCCGCCCGCCGCGGAGCAACCGGTTCCCATCATCCCAAAGCCCGAGACCGGCCCGCCGCCGAGCGGCTGAACCTTCCGGACTTTCGGCGTGCCACGGCTGGCCGTATAATGGCCCCCGAGGGAGGCGCCCCAAACGGGAGGAACCGACATGGCGGAGTGCATCTTCTGCAGGATAATCGAGGGAGAGATCCCGGCCGCGAAGCTCATCGAGACCGACAAGGTGGTCAGCTTCCTGGACATCAACCCGGTCAACCCCGGCCACGCGCTGGTGGTGCCAAAACGCCACGTGGCCAGCTTCCTGGACCTGCAGCAGGATGAACTGCACACGACCATCTTCCTCACCAAGCGCGTTGCGGCG
>JAWOCH010000120.1:0-6177 GCA_046483865.1 Candidatus Brocadiia bacterium
TGAGCGCTGGTGCGGGCAGGTGCAGTCGGCTGACCGCGTGGCGCACCTCTTCGGCACCGGCGCCTGCCTGAAGTGCAGCCACGTAGAAGCGCAGAGCCGCCGCGCCATCGCCCTCTTCAGCGCGTTTAGCGGCGGCATCCAGCAACTCCTGGGGCGACATAGCAGCCACTGCTTCGGACACCGGCGGACCAACTTGTTCCTGGGGCACGACCCGCTCCACCAAGGGCCGGGCCAGCACAAAGTGGAATATGGCGTCCTGGGCGCGATCCGCCAGCCGCTCGATGCCGGCAAAGGAACGGTAGAGGGAGAAAGCCACGGCAAACAACGGGACCAGCGAGAGCAAAGTCGTGAACGTCAGCGCCGCCGCCTGGTGCAGGCAGCGGTCCCCCACGAGTTCGCGCAGGATGTAGAAGTACAGCCCCACCTGGCGCCGCACCAACTTGACCCACCAGGACAGCTCGGCGGCGTCCTCCCACCGGATGGTCTCCAGCTTCTCGCGCAGGTCCTTGAACATCGGTGGCTCCTGCTGGTGGGGTCTCAGGCCTCGGGGCAGTACTCGGGATCGAGCGTCGGGACAACCTCGGACGGCTTGCCCTTTGTGAGTTCTTCCACCTCATCGCGCAGCTTCGTCACCTTCTCCGCCCCGCTGACGAGAGCAAACCGCAGCTTGGTCGTGTACGTGCCGCCGGGCGGCAACTGGATCACCCGCCCCTTCTCACGCTCGAACTGGCGCGAGTTGGGGTAGTCGGTGCCCGGCTCCAGGCCCGTGACATAGCCGTCCTGTTCGGCAGCAGTGTTCTTCCAGATGGTGAATGCCGGCAGTTGCTCGACGGAGTAGCGAATGGTGGCGGCACGGCTGGAGTCCGGGGCCACCAGAGCCACCAGGGTCTTGGCGTTCTCGTCGCCGTGGAGGCGCAGGAAGTAGCACTGCTCGGCGAACCCGGCCTCCGGTGGCCCGTAGGTGTCCCAGTCCTCGATGCCTTCACGCGCGCGCTCATCGCGGGGGCAGGCGTATGCGACCGGTGCCAGGACCTGAGCGCCTTCCCACAGCAGGGGCGATCCGTAGTTGCAGTGGTAGAGCAGCTCCAGATCGGAAGCGGTGCCGCCCAGGTTCTCGATGGTGTCGGTCACGGCGAACTCCGACGAGCCCGGCACCGTCGAGAGGACCGACTCCAGACGATAGCACGTGCCGAACATGCGGGTGTCGTAGACCTCGCCGACCACCGACAGCTCGTACGGCGGCTTCGGACGCACCCGAACAGAGACGCGGGCCGCCGGAGTATTGGCCAGCGTTCCGTGCAGGGGCAGGGACACCTCCTGCATGGCCCCCGTGTTGGTGGGCGCCATGTCCGGCCCGGGGGCGCCATGGTAGGCCGGGCCGCAGCGACAGATGAACTCGTTGAAGCCCTCCAGCCAGCCCAGCCCTCCGCAAGCCTCCTCGTTGACGTGTGCCGGATGCACCACCTGGCGCACCGGGCTCTGCCAGCCAAGCGACAGAGCGGAAGTGTACGCCTCCAGGATGCCCATCCCCCGCGTGGGCACCACCACGACGGTCAACGTGCCGTTGTCCACCTCGATCACGTCCACACCATCCTGTTTGCCCCCGTGCAATCTGAACTTGGTCATGCGCCACGGAGGCGCGTTGTCCCCCACGAAGTTCTCGTTGGAGACCTCGTAGCGCTCCACGTACACGTTGGTGGGAGCATCAGTCAGCACGCGCTCGAAGTAGTCGGCCATCGGCATCCTCCCTCTGCTTGGTCAGTGCAGTCAACGGTCTCAAAGACGGCCGGAGCGAACAATCCCAATGATCAGCCAGATGCCAAGGATCATCCCGAAGACTAACCCGAGAAGCCCCAGTACGCTGACCTCCCAGCCGAACAGGTTTAAGGCGCCGATCTCCGCGCTCAGCAGCGAGGCGGAGGCCATGATGACTGCGGCCAGGATAACGCTCAGCGCCAGCCGGTTGCCGGTTCGGTCCAGCTCATTGAGGGCTTCCTCGAATCCCTCGTGACGGATGGTGAACTCGAACCGGCCCTCCCTCAACCTTCGCAGGAAACGGCGCAGCTCTCGCGGCGCGTCTCCTATGAGCCGGCTGACGTGATAGCTGGCCGAGGTCAGCGCCCGGCGCACGTTCCGGGGCGAAGCTTTCTCCCGCAGCAAGCGCCGTCCGTACGGCCGGGCCACTTCCGCCACCTGCAGTTGAGGATCCATCTGTGTGACCAGCCCGGAGATGACCACCAGGGCCCTTCCCAGCAGCACGAAGTCCCGGGGCACGTCAACCCCGTATCTCCGGATCACGGCCATCATGTCGTTGAACGAACGCTGGAAGTCCATCCGCTCCAGGGGCACGCTTGCGTAGCGCTCCAGCAGTGCGGCGATCTCCTCCTGGAACTCCTCCGTGTCGGCCTCGACGGGCAGGCGTCCTATCTCGCTGACGATCTCGGCCACCAGCCGGAACTGCTCCCCGCCCAGAGCCACCAGGCAGGTACCCAGGTCGCGCTGCAGGGCGGGGCTCAGCCGCCCAACCAGCCCGAAGTCCAGCAGGCCGACCTGCCCGGAGCGCATGATGATGATGTTGCCCGGATGGGGGTCGGCGTGGAAGGTGCCTTCCACGAAGAACTGCCGCAGGTAAGTGTCCATGATAGTGCGGGCCAGCTCGTGCCGATCGCTGGGGCTCGCCTCTCCGTGCAGCACTTCGCTCAGGTGGGTGCCGTCGAGCCGGCGCAACGTCAGCACGCGTTCGGTTGTCAGGTCCCAGTAGACCCGAGGCACCTCAATCCGCTCCTCGTCCGCCAGTATCTGCCGGAACTTGTGCGTGTTTGCAGCCTCGCTCACAAAATCCAGCTCCCGCTGGATGCCCTTCCCGAACTCCTCGACCAGCATGGGCAGACGGAAGGGCTGGAACTCCTCGACCCGGTCCGCCTGCTGGGCCAGGAACATGAGTATGGCCAGGTCATCCTCCACTGTCTCCTCGATGCGGGGGCGTCTGACCTTCACGACCACCGGCGTGCCGTCGCGCAGCACGGCGTTGTGCACCTGCGCGATGGAGCCGCTGGCGCGCGGCTGGTCGTCGAGCTCCAGGAATATCTGGCCCGCGTCCTGGTCGAGTTCCTCCGAGACGATAGCGCGCGAGACGTCCCCGGAGAACGGCGCCACGTGGTGGCATATGCGCTCCAGTTCGTGGATGTACTCGGGGGGCAGCAGATCCGGGCGGGTGGCCAGCATCTGGCCGAACTTGACGAAGGTCGGTCCCAACTCCTCCAGCACGGAGGCAAAGCGGCGGGCCAGGTCCTCCGGCCGCTCGGCGCGCGCCAGTCCCGGCAGGCGCAGCCACGCCGGCAGGTGCCGCTGTAGCTGCAGACGACTGACGAAGAAACCCAGCCCGTGGGAGACTCCCTTCCGGGCTATGTGCGCCATTCGGCGCACGCGCCTGGGTCCCTTCAGGATGGAGCTGATCCTCAAACCACGGCCTCCCCTGTGCGAGCTGCCGGGTGGAGCAGTCATTATAACCGCACCGGCGCCACGGCGAAAAGTCAGCGGGCGGGCGGCTGGGGCCACTCGGGTTGCTTGCCGTGCTCCAGCTCCCAGAGGCGGACCTCGCGCAGGAAGCGGTAGTATGCGCTGGCTGTGGCGATGGCGAACCCCGGAAAACCGTCCAGGAACCCGAGCTGCAGGAAGTACTTCTTCAGGAACTCCAGTGGCGGGCGCGCCAGCAGGCGAGTGGGCCGGAAGCGCCGCCCCCGGGCGTAGCGTTCGTCGGCCCCCATGCGGGCAAAACAGGCCGAACGGCGGGCCATCTCCATGATGCCGCCCGGATAGCTGTTGTGGAGTATGTCCCCGCTGAGCCGCTTCACGCACCCCTCAACCAGCATCTCCGGATGCCCCCCCGAACCGGCTATCCGCCCGGCTGAGCGGCGGCAGACGCGCGTCTTATGCTGCGGATACCAGCCGCTGTGAGTGATCCACCGGTCCATGAAGTACGTCTTCCGCGGGAAGGAAAACCCCTGGCAATCCGGCTCTCCCGACAGCTCGGCCCGCAGTTCCTGCCGCGCCCGGTCGCTCAGCCTCTCGTCGGCGTCCAGCCACAGCACCCACTCCCCTGTTGTCTGTCCGAAGGCGTAGCGGGTCTGAGGCGTGTAGGACTCGAACTCGTGCTCGATGACTCGTTGGGTGTAGCGGCGCGCCACTTCGACGGTGGCATCCTCGCTGTGGCTGTCCACGACCACTATCTCATCCACCCAGTCTATGCTCCCCAGGCAGGCCGGCAACATGTCCTGTTCGTTGTAGGTGATGACGAACGCGGAGATGGCGGGCTTGTCCGTCATGGTGCGCCTCCGGATGGCGTCTCGGGGCCGGTTTCGCCGCTGAGCACCTCGAGCAGAAACTGCGCGTCGGGGTTGCCGGGCTCTATCTGCAGTGCGCGCCGGGCCAGGTCTGCCGCCGCTTCCAGCTCTCCCGCCCTGGTGCGCAGTTTGGCAAGCATCAGGATGTCGGTGACACTGTCAGGCGCCTGCCGGATGACACGTTCCAGCGCTTCTCCTGCCGGGTCGGGCCGCCCCGTGGCCAGCAGCAGCGCTGCCATCCGTCGCAGGGCCTCGACGGAATCCGGCCGCAGCTCGAGCGCGCGCCGACAGTGCTCGAGGGCTTGCTCCATTTCCTGCGCATCGGCCAGGGCTTCCACCAGCCTCATGCGCACCGCGTAGCTGTCCTGGCCGGCGGACGCCGCCTGCTTGAGCGAGTCCACGGCCCGCTCCCGCATCCCCAGCGCCGTCATGGCCGCGGCCAGGCGCACCGGCAACTCGGCTTGCCCGGGCGCCAGCAGATCCAGGCGGGCCAGCGGCCCCCGCAGGAACTCGACAAGCCGCTCGCGGTTCTGAGCGCCCGTCCGGCCGATTGCCTCGAGCGTGCTCCGCGTGGTTGCCTCATAGACGGAGGCGAAGCCGCGCAGCGCAACGGCTCGCTCAGTGCGGTCCTGCGTGCGGAGGCGCTCGCCGATCCGGCGCGGGCCTGCCAGCCGGTGCTGCGCCAGGGCTGCCAGGCTGACGGGCACCGGGCTGGCGGACAGGTCCCGGCCCAGCGCAGACGGCCTCGCCGGCGCACGCTGGCTGAAGGGCTCAGCCCCGTCCAGGAAGCCCCGCAGTTCCTCTCCCGAAGCGACGAAGGCCAGCAGGGCCTCCATCGGCTCCCACAGGCCCCCTTCGCGCAGCCACCGGCGGGCATCCTGGCCGGCGAACGCCGTACGCAGGGCACCATAGTCCAGCTCCCGAGCCACATGCCCGATGAGTATGGCTTCCTCTCGCGCCAGATGGAGGTCGAACTGCGGGAACACCTCGGCGAATGTGCACAGCGCGCGCTGAAGCGTAGCGGGTGGGAGCCAGCCCGCCGGCAGATACAGGGCCAGGGCGCCGCCCGGCGCCAGCCGACGCCGCAGCCCGCGCAGTGCCTCGACGCTGAGGATGCGGATCGGGTTCTGCGCCCCCGACAGAGCGCCCGGCCCCGCGATGATGATGTCAGACTCCGAATGCCCGCCCCCCCACGGCCACCGGACAGTGTGGACGGCCTTCCGTCCCCAAAGGAGCGCCGCCCCGCGGCGGGTCTCCTCCAGCGCGGGGGCGACCAGACCCACGGTGCGCGCTTCACGCGCATAAGCCGCCGGTAGGACGGTCAACAGCCGGAGCGCCGCGCCGCTTGCCTCCTGCCGAGTGCGCCGCAGGTGGATCAGATCCCCATCTATGCACGCGACCTCGGCATCAGTGGATCCGAAGCTTACGACTGCTCCCCGCCCGGCCAGTTCGGCCCGTTCGAGGCGCAGGGAAGCCGCTTCGTCTTCCGAAAGCGCCCTCCCCCGGCCGAGCTGCTCGCGGAGCGGGCGCCAGCCGGCGTGGGGAGACACCAGGAGCAGGACCACGGATGCCGCGGCTGCGGTGAGCACCGCCGCCAGCCGCCCGGCAGCGCCGGTCTTCCCGTCGCCCGAACGGCACGCAAGCAACACCGCCAGCAGGCAGAGCCCCGCTGCTGCGGCCGGCGCGCCGACATAGGAAAGAGAGAAGAGCCCCACGGCCGCTGCCCCGGCCGCCGCCGCCATCGCCCCGAGCGCACCTGTGCCCAGGACCGGCGCCGCCGCGGCCCCCGCCAGAGTTGCCAGAACCCAAAACGGGAATATGCGCCCTCCCGTCA
>JAWOCH010000145.1:0-12584 GCA_046483865.1 Candidatus Brocadiia bacterium
AGGACGCGCCGCGGGTCTTCCAGGTCAAGCAGGGCGGCCCCCAACCGGTACATCGCCCCCGTGGCCGTCTCGCGGATGCCGTGGTAGAGGATAAGCCACCCACGCTCGGTCTCCAGCGGCGGGGTGGACAGCCCGATGCGACGCGCATCCCACCACGCGCCCCGGCGGGCCTCGATCAGGATACTGGTTTCCCCCCAGTGAGTCAGGTCCGGAGAGAAGCTCAGCCAGATGTGCGCCGGCTTTTGCAGCCCCATCGGGCGGTGGATGATTGCCCAGCGTTCGCCGAAGCGGCGGGGGAAGAGGGCCGCGTCTTTGTCGTCCGGCGGCAGGATCATGCCCATACGGCGGAACCGGCGGAAGTCCTTCGTGAAGGCCAGCGCCACCGCCGGCCCGCCCAGGCTGTAACAGGTGTAGACGACGGCGTACTCCTCCCGCTCCGGCAGGTGAGTAATACGGGGATCCTCCACGCCCCAGATCTCCTCGGGGTGCTCTTTCGGCTCCGGCAGCAGCGTGGGCTCGGGATCAATGCGCCAGTCGCCGAACCCGTCCTCCGAGCGGGCGGCGCATATGTGCGAGATGCCCCGCATGTCCTCCACCCGCGCGAGCAGCAGTGTCTCGCCGTCGTCCAGCCGGGTAGCACCGGCGTTGAACACGCTGTTGACCGGGTAGGGCCAGTCCCTGGCGGTCAGCAGCGGATTGCGCTCGCTGCGGGTGAACAGATGCTGCCCCGGCATTCCAGCGCTACTTCGCACTTCTGCTCTCCTCTGGTCGGTTTCCGTGTGGTCAGGAGGGTTCGCGTGGCCAAGGGGCATTTTAGGCGTCAGCCCGCGACGCCGCAATTGCACTGCCCGAGGGCTTTACTTGGCGCTGCCGGCAGGTTATGCTCGGTACGGGGCAGGAAGAAGGGGGGGCAGATCATGATGTACCAGACAGCGGCGCTTGTGTGTCTGGCAGCGCTGGTCCTGTCGGCGGGCGGGGAAGCTCCGGAAGGGCAGGAGCCGGACGTACTGCTGGTTGACGACTTCGAGGCCGAGCCCACCGAGGAGGGGCTGCCGCCGGAGTGGGAGAAGCTGGAGTTCGAGGACATCCCGGAGCACACCCGCTACGAGCTGCGCCAGGAAGAGGGCAACCAGTTCCTCCACGCTTCGGCACGGGATTCCGCCTCCGGGTTGGTCAAGAAGATTGCTTTCAAGCCCTCGGAGCGCCCCGTGCTCAAGTGGCGCTGGCGCATCGGCGGCGTGCTGGAACAGGGCGACGCCACCAGGAAATCCGGCGACGACTACGCGGCCAGGATCTACATCAACTTCAAGTACGATCCCGACAAGGTGGGCACGTGGACGCGCATCCAGTACGCCCTGGCGAAGAGGCGCCTCGGGGAATACCCGCCGCTCCACTCCCTCAACTACATCTGGGCCAACCGCATCGAGCAGGGCACCTTCATCGAGAACGCCTACACCGGCAGGGCGATGATGGTCGCCGTCCAAAGCGGGGAGGACAAAGCCGGGGAATGGGTCAGCGAGGAGCGGAACATCGTGGAAGACTATCGGGAGGCGTTCGGCGAGGAGCCGACCGACGTGATCGCCGTGGCGGTCATGACCGACGCGGACAACACCGGCGAAAGCGCCCGGGCGGACTACGACGACATACTCTTTGAAGCGGTACCCGAGGAGGAGTGAGGCAAGACGTGGCTGCTACGCCGCCGGCCGACGCTCCCGTTCCTCGGCGTCCAGGCGGCGGAGTGCGCTGCGGAACTGCGCCTCGTCCATGCGCCCTTCACGGTAGCGGCGCAGGATGCGCTCGCGGCGGGTCTCCCAGAGCGTCGGCTTCTCGTGGTGGCTGCGCAGCCGGGCGGCCAGTAGGGTGAGTCCCACGATCAGCGCACTACCGGCTCCCACGTAGATGAGCGCCCGCAACACGGTCACGGCCCCGGCCTCCCTCCGGTGTCCGCGTCTGCGGCCTCACTTCCCTCCCAACAAGGAAAGGGCCCGCTGGACGACATTGTCCACATTGAACCCCAGCGCGTCAAGGACTTCTTCGCCGGGTCCGGAATCGCCGAAGCGGTTCAGGCCGATCACGTCTCCCTCGCTGCCGACGTACTTGTGCCAGCCCTGCGGCGAGCCGGCCTCCACGGCCAGGCGCCGCGTCACGTGCGGGGGCAGCACGCTGCGGCGGTACTCCTCCGGCTGGGCCTCGAACAGCTCCCAGCAGGGGAAGCTCACCGTCCGCACGGGAACGCCCCTGTCGGCCAGCTCCTCCGCCGCTTCCAACAGGAGGGCTACCTCTGAGCCACTGGCCATCAGGATGATCTCCGGTTCGCCCTCTGCGGGGTCGCTCAGCACGTAGGCCCCCTTGCTCAGGTTGGCCGCCCCCGGGTAGACGCTCCGGTCCAGGACGGGCAGCTTCTGGCGGGAGCAGATGATGGCGACGGGGCCGTCGGTGTTGAGCATGGCGCAGCGCCAGGCTTCACGCGCCTCGTTGGCGTCGGCCGGGCGGATGACCGTCCAGTTCGGGATGGCCCGCAGGGCGGCCAGATGCTCGATGGGCTGGTGGGTGGGCCCGTCCTCGCCCACGCCTACGCTGTCGTGAGTGAACTGGTAGATGGTCCCCAGCTCCATGAGCCCCGCCAGCCGAAGCGATGGGCGGGCGTAGTCGCTGAAGACGGCAAACGTGGAGCCGAACGCGCGCAGGCCGTCGTGGCTGGCGATACCGTTGCAGGCGGCGGCCATCGCGTGCTCGCGCACCCCGAAGCGGATGTTCTGTGCGTCGAAACTGCCCGGCTCCATGCTGCGTCCGTCGTCGGGCAGTGTGCGTGTGGAAGAGCCCAGGTCGGCGTCCCCCCCGATCAGGCACCAGCAGTTGGTGCGGATGGCTTCCAGGGCGGCTCCGGCGGCGTTGCGCGTTGCCATCGGACCATCGTCGGGTCCCCACTCCGGCAGGTCGGCGTCCCATCTGTCCGGCAGCTCGTCCGCGCGCATGGCGCGCCACTGCTCGGCCAGCTCGGGATGCTCCTCGGCGTAGCGGGGGAACATGTCCTCCCACTGCTGGTAGGCCCGCGCTCCCTGTTCGGCCCTCTGGCGGAAGACCTCGCGCACCTCCTCCGGCACCAGGAACTGCGCGTCCTCCGGCCAGCCGAGCGCCCGCTTTGTCTCGCGCATCTGCTCCGCGTCCAGCGGCGCGCCATGGGCCTTATGGGTGTCCTGCACGGGGCTGCCGTAGCCGATGTGGGTGTGGCAGACGAGCAGCGACGGCCGGTCGGTGATGCCCTGTGCCTCGCGGACGGCGGCCGCTATGCCCTCGACGTCGTTGGTGGCTTCCTCGACCCGGCAAGTGTGCCAGCCGTAGGACTCGAAGCGCGCCACCGTGTCGTCGGCGAACCACTCGGAGGTCGGCCCCTCCAGCGAGATGCCGTTGTCGTCGTAGAGGACGATCAGCCGGCCCAGCCCCAGGAACCCGGCCAGCGAGCCCGCCTCGTGGCTGATGCCCTCCATCATGTCGCCGTCGCTGGCCAGCACGTAGGTGTGGTGGTCCACCACGCTGAAGTTCGGCCGGTTGAACGTGGCAGCCAGGTAGCGCTCGGCGATGGCCATGCCCACGGCGTTGCCCAGCCCCTGTCCGAGGGGGCCGGTCGTGGTCTCCACGCCGGGCGCGCAGTGGGCTTCCGGGTGGCCGGGCGTCATGCTGCCGAGCTGGCGGAAGTTCTTGATCTCCTCCAGCGGCAGCTCGTAGCCGCTCAGATGCAGCATGGCGTAGAGCAGGGCGCTGGCGTGCCCGGCCGACAGGACGAAGCGGTCCCGGTCCGGCCAGTCCGGCTGGGCGGGATCGTACTTCAGGAACTGCGTCCACAGCGCGTAGGCAATGGCCGCGCACCCCAGCGGCGCCCCCGGGTGGCCGCTGTTGGCCGCGTGGACCGCGTCAATGGAAAGGGTGCGGATCGTGTTCACACACAACTCGTCAAGGTCCATGTCCTCAAGCGCCATCTGTGCACCTCGCTCCTCAGAAGTGGCCTTCGGGCGGTTCAGTGCCCCCGGGGCGGATGTCAACCGCTCGCACGTCGAGTATACTAAGGGACAAAAGGGCTTTGTTCCAGTTCACCGGCGCGCCGCGGGGACAGACGGCACGGCGTGCCGGCGACGCAGTCTCAAAGGGGGACTCGAAGATGCCGATTGATCCGGTCTGCGGGATGGAAGTGGCGCCCGACGAAGCAGCGGGCAGCAGCGAATACCAGGGACAGACCTACTACTTCTGCAATCCGGGGTGCAAAGAGAAGTTCGACGCCGACCCGGAGACGTTCCTCCAGCAGCAGCCGGCCACCGAGGAGGCCGAAGAGGCCGAACCCGAGGAGCCGGGAGGAGAAGAAGGCGATAGCGTCACGCTGGCGGTCACCGACATGAGCTGTGAGTCCTGCGCTCAGAGCATCACCCGCGCCCTGAAACGGCGCAAGGGGGTGCTGTCTGCACAGGTGCGCTTCGCCACCAGCCGGGCCGAAGTCCGCTACCGGCCGGAGGAGGTCTCGCCGGAGGAGCTGGTCGAGACGGTCTCCCGCGTGGGTTACACCGCCCGGGTGGGCGAGGTCGAGGCCGACCAGAGCGTCCAGGAGATGCAGCGCGCCCGACGGCGCATGATCCTGGCCTGGGCCATCACGGGGCCCGTCCTGCTGGTGATGATCCCGTTCATGTTCGGGGTCGACGCGCTGGAGCCCTACCGGCACATCTACGAGTGGGCGGTGGTCATCCTGGCCGCGCCGGTGCTGGCCATTGCCGGCTGGCACACCTACCGCAGTGCGCTGAAGAGCCTGACCCAACTGAGCGCGAACATGGACACGCTCATCATGCTGGGCAGCGGGTCGGCGTTCATCACCGGGCCGCTGAGCCTGGCCGGCCTGCCCGTGTTCAACTACGCCGGGGTGGGGGCGATGATCATGGCCTTCCACCTGACCGGGCGCTACGTGGAGGCCCGGGCCAGGGGACGCGCCAGCCAGGCCATCCGCCGACTGCTCGAGCTGGGCGCGAAGACGGCCCGGATACTGCGCGACGGAGAAGAAGTAGAAGTCCCCGTCGAGGACATCGAAGTGGGCGACGTGATGGTCGTCCGCCCCGGCGAGAAGATACCCACCGACGGGAAGGTGGTCGAGGGGCGCAGCTCTGTGGACGAGTCCATGGCCACCGGCGAGTCGGTTCCCGTCACCAAGGAAGAGGGCGACGAGGTTATCGGCGCGACGGTCAACCAGGAGGGCGTCCTGCGGGTGGAGGCCACGCGAGTGGGCGAGGAGACCTTCCTGGCCCAGGTCGTCCGCACCGTCCGCGAGGCCCAGAGCAGCCGCGTCCCGATCCAGACCACCGCCGACACGGTCACCGCCTACTTCGTGCCCACCGTCATCGGGCTGGCGGCGGTGACGTTCGCGGCCTGGATGCTGTTCCCGCACGCCCTGCGGCAGGTGGCCCAGCTCGCCGCACAGGTGCTGCCCTGGGTGGAGCCCGAGCTGTCGGCGCTGTCGCTGGCCGTGTTCGCGGCCGTGGCCGTGGTGGTCATCGCCTGTCCCTGCGCGCTCGGGCTGGCCACGCCCACCGCGTTGATGGTGGGCAGCGGCATGGGCGCCCAGAACGGCATCCTGATCCGCCGGGGCGAGGCGATACAGGCCATGAAAGACGTGCGCGTGATAGTGTTCGACAAGACGGGCACCCTGACGCGGGGCCAGCCGGAGGTGACCGACGTCCTGCCGGTGGGCAAAGCCGAACGGAAGGAGGTGCTGCGTCTGAGTGCGGCCGTCGAGAGCGGCAGCGAGCACCCGCTGGCCCGAGCCGTCGTGCGTCGCGCCGAGGAGGAGGACGTGGACGTGCCGGAGTTGGAGGATTTCGAGGCCGTCACCGGCAAGGGCGTCCGGGGCGCTGCCGACGGGGTGGCGGTCCTGGTCGGCACGGCCGCATTCATGAAGGAGGAAGGCGTGGATGCCGGCCCGGCCGAGGACGCGCGTACCCGTCTGGAGGAGGAGGCCAAGACCGCCGTGCTGGTGGCCCTCGACGGCCGGGTGGCGGGAGTCATAGGCATCGCCGACACGCTGAAGGAGGGCTCGGCCGAGGCCGTGGACCGACTGCGCGAGATGGGCTTCGAGGTGGCCATGATCACCGGCGACAACGAGCGCACGGCGCGGGCCATCGCCGAGAAGGCGGGCATCGAGCGCGTGCTGGCCGAGGTCCTGCCCGAGCAGAAGGCCGAGGAAATCCAGCGGCTCCAGGGCGAGGTCGGACGTGTGGCCATGGTGGGTGACGGTATCAACGACGCCCCCGCGCTCACCCAGGCCGACGTGGGCATCGCGCTGGGCACGGGGACCGACATTGCCATCGAGAGCGGCGACATCACGCTGGTGCGCGGCGAACTGGGGGCTGTCGTCAGCGCCGTCGTGCTGAGTCAGGCGACATTCCGCAAGATAAAGCAGAATCTGCTCTGGGCCTTCGGCTACAATGTCGTGGCCATCCCGGCGGCGATGCTGGGGCTGCTGCACCCCCTGATTGCCGAGGCGGCGATGGCGTTCAGTTCGGTCAGCGTTGTGTCCAACTCCACGCTGCTTCGCCGCGTCGACATCAGCTTCGAGTGAGTAACCCGGATATTTCATGAGGGTTTTCCGGGAATGTCTGCAACTGGCTGCGGTAGTTCAACTTACGACCGGGAATGTGGCCGCCCAAAAACGACACACCGTCCTGAGCACCAGCGCGACGGTTTTGTTCTCCAGGCAAGCCCGCACAAGCGAGCTGCCGCAGGCGTGCCAGAAGGCACGTCGAGGACAGGCGAGCGCGGAGGGCGCAGCATGAGGGCAGAAGCGTCCGCTGGACGGGAAAGGCTCATGAGATATCCGGGGTAACCCGCCTATGGTCATTGACGCCCACACGCACGCATTTCCGGACGAACTGGCTCCGAAGGCCATCGAGGTCCTGAACTCCGAGATCGAGCGCGAAGCCTGGGCCGTTCTCGACGGCACGATATCGGGCCTGCTGCGCTCGATGGACGACGCCGGCATCGAGCGCAGCGTCATCTGCTCGATAGCCACCGCGCCCAAGCAGGAGGCGCCCATCCTGCGCTGGTCGCTGTCGGTCGCCGACGAGCGGATAATCCCCCTGGCGTCGGTGCATCCGGAGACGCCGGACCCGACCGTGTCGGTGCGGCGGGTGGCCGAAGCCGGGCTGCGGGGCATCAAGCTCCATCCGCAGTATCAGGAGTTCGCCGTGGACGAGCGGCGGCTCTGGCCGCTGTACGGAGCGATGGCCGAAGCCGGCCTGATGCTGACTTTTCACGCCGGGCGCGATATCGCCTTCCCGCCGGAGGACGACCGCGCGGCGCCCCGGCGCATCCTGAAGGTGCACCAGGCATTCCCCGAGATGCCCATCGTCGCCGCGCACATGGGCGGATGGAAGATGTGGGACGAGGTGGCCGAGACGCTGGCCGGCACCGATGTTTATATGGAGACCTCCTACACCTTCGACATGCCGGAGCAGGAGGACGTGCGGCGCGTGGTGGAGATGCATCCGGTCGAGCGCGTGCTGTTCGGCACGGACAGCCCCTGGCGGGAGCAGGGGGAGACGCTGGAGCTGGTCCGACGGGCATATGCCGAACCGGCGGAGCAGGAGATGGTCCTGCGGCGCAACGCGGAACGCCTGCTCGGGCTGGACTGACGCAAGGCAGCGCACGTTCCCCCGGCTCAGAACCCGTACAGTGTGTAGCCCAGCCGCCCTCGGCTGGGGGCAGAAGGCGGATCACGGCCGAGGGCGGCCGTGCCACATAGCCCAGGCTCCTTCTCGGGCATCAACTCGGCAGTTCAGGCCGGTTCAACACGAGGATTGAGTGATCCTGCGCCGTGCCCTTGTCGGTTTCGGCCTCGGTCGGTTATGCTGATTGTGTGCGGTCCCCGGCGCGGGGCGCCGGGATGTCGGTCCTACTGGAGGGGGCAAGATGAAGCGCGAAACGGAAGCGGTTTCTCGACGTAGTTTCTTGAAGGGGGCGGCGGTCGGCGCGCTGGCCCTCAGTTCCATCTCAACTATCATCACCCCGCGCCGGGCCTGGGCCTACGAGCCGGGCGGGCGGATCCATCCGAACGTCAACCCGCTGCGCGTCGTGGGCGTTCGGGATCCGGCCATGATCACGGCCGAGGCCGTGCCCCCCGCGTGGGAAGATCAGGACGCCGTCGTCGCCGCGGCGAAGGTCCAGGAGAACATGGACCGCATGGCGCTGGCCCTGGCGCAGGAGAGCGCCGTGGAGGACGCCTGGAAGAAGGTCCTCCTCAAGCCGGCCGGCAAGAGCTGGAGCGACGTTGTGGTGGCGATCAAGACCAACCAGATCGCCCAGCAGCGCACCCGCAGCGCAGTGATGAGCAAGGTCTGCCACGTGTTCACCGACGTGCTCGGGGTGCCCGGCGGCAACCTCTTCGTCTACGACGCCCGTCACGGCGGCGCCATGTCCCGGCAGAACCCCTTCAAGGGCCTGCCGGAGGGAGTCAACCTGGCCAACACGTGGGGCGGGTTCAGCGGAACAGTCCGGGTGCCGGAACCCTACACGGGCGGCAACAAGCGCTGCCTGGGTCACCTGGCCACCGGCGAGGTGGACATTCTGGTGAATATAGCCCTGTGCAAGGGCCACAACGCCCCTTTCGGCAACTTCACCATGTGCATGAAGAACCACCTGGGCACATTTCACCCCGGCCCGGCACACGGGGCCGGCGGAGGGGCCACCTACCTGATAGGCATCAACAAGTCCCCGGCCATCCTGGGGCAGATTGACCCGGAGACGGGCGCTGTGGCGTTTCCCCGCCAGCAGCTCTGCATCGTAGACGCCCTGTGGTCCAGCCGGGGCGGCCCCGGCGGCCCGCCCACCCACCAGACGAACACGCTGCTGATGGGCGTGTTCGGCCCGGCCATGGACTACGTGGGCGGCACGCACCTGCGGCAGGAGATCATGGGCTGGCCGGTCAACCCCACGGTGACTGAGCGGTTCCTGACCGAATTCGGCTTCACCCCGGAGGACATGCCAAACGAGGGCAGGTTCATTGATGCGCTGGCGGAGGGCTGATGCACCTCATCAGCGTGTGGCCTGGCGCGTCAGGTCCACCAGTTCCTGCAGGTTGCCGGTGGCCACGCAGATGGACGTGTCGGCGGCGCCGTAGTAGACCTTCACTTCACCGTCGTCGTCCACCACTGCCGCGCTGGCGAACACCACGTTGTTGATGTCGCCTATGCGCTCGTAGTCCGTCCGGGGGGACAGGATGGGGATGGGACTGCGTCCGATCACCACCGACGGATCCTCCAGGTCGAGCAGGGCCACGCCGGCGCGGTAGATGGGTCCGCCGGATGTCATCTTCACCCCGTGGTAGATCTCCAGCCAGCCCTCCTCGGTCTCGATAGGCACGGCGGAGCCGCCCAGGCGGTAGCTGTCCCAGTAGCCCGGCCGGGGCGAGAGCAGCGCGCGCGAGTCGCCCCAGTGCAGCAGGTCGTCGGAGAACGATATCCATATCCGCCCAACGTTGTTGCCGATGGGCCGATCCAGCCGGACGTAGCGGCCGCCCACCTTGCGGGGGAACAGCAGGCCGTCCTTGTTGCCCGGCTCGCTGATCAAGCCCAGCCGTTCGAACTCGGTGAAGTCCTCCGTCCGGGCCAGTGCCATGCAGGGGCCATAGCCGCTGAAGGCGGTGTAGAGGATATATATAGTGTCCTCCAGCACCGTGATGCGGGGGTCCTCGACGCCCGCCACCTCGTAGGTGGCCATCTTCCCGGAGGTAGCCGGCACCATGGCCGGCAGCCGTTCCATATCGAAGTGGTAGCCGTCCCCGGACCTCCCGAGCGCCAGCACCGAGTAGCCGTGCTGGCCCTCCACGCGCAGCAGCATCACGTATCGGCCGTCCCGCTTGACCACCGATCCGTTGAACACCGTATTGCAGGTGAACGGTATGTCGGGGGCCTGGATGATGGGGTTGCCCTCGTATCGCTGCAACAGGTCCTGTCCGGCCAGTTCCGGCATGTCACGGTTCCTCAGGGCGCTCAGCCCAGGTCGCAGAGGGGTTTGAGGGATTGCATGCTCATGGTGCCCAGGCAGACGCAACTGTCGGCGGCCCCGTAGTAGATCTCCACTTCGCTGCCGTCCTCGCTCAGCACGCCGCCGCAGGAGAATATCAGGTTGCCCACGTCCCCGATGCGCTCGTAGCGCTCCCGGGGGGCAAGCAGGGGGATGTTGGTGCGACCGATGACGGTAGACGGGTTCTCGGGGTCCAGGAACGCCGCCCCCAGCCGAAACAGCGGCCCGCCGGGGTTGTTCTTCACCCCGTAGTAGAATAGCAGCCACCCGCACGGCGTCTCGATGGGCGGAACCGCCGCGCCGATTCGGTCGTGGTCCCAGTAGCCGTGGCGTGACGTCATCACCACTTCCATCCCGCCCCAGTAGGTCAGGTCGTCGGAGTAGCTGATCCAGATGTTGCCCCCCTCGCGGGGCCTTTCCAGGCGGGCGAAGCGGCCATCCACCTTCTGGGGGAACAACACGCCGTTCTTGGTGTCCGGCTCGCTCATCAGGCCGATGCGTTCGATAGAGGTGAAGTCACTGGTCTCGGCCAGGCCGAGCCGAAAGCCGTACTTCGAATGCGCCAGGTAGGTCACGTAGTATCGGTCGTCGAAGCGGGTCACCCGCGCGTCGCGCACGCCGTCCTCCTCGTAGGGCGCGTAGTGGTCTTCCCTGGAGGGTGCCAGGACAGGCTCCTCGCCCATCTGGAAGCTGCGCCCGTCCGGGCTGGTCGCGCGGTAGACGGCGCAGCGGCCGTCCAGCTCCTCGACGGTGACCAGCAGGATGTACTCCCCCTCGTGTCGCACCGCCCCGGCGTTGTGCACGTCACTGGCGGGGAAGGGCAACTCCCGCATGGAAAGGACGGGATTCTGCTCGTAGCGCTGAACCAGGTTCCTGGCGAGTTTCCGGTGCATGATTCGTGTCTGTGATTATGGGCGCCAGCCCTCCGCGAAATCAAGTGACCCCCCCTGTGGCCGGAACCGTCACGGCCGGGGAACCGCAGATGAACGCGGATGAACGCAGATAACTACAACGAGGTTCCACACGATTCCTCGCGGTCGTGCCGTTGCAGTTCATCCGCGCTTATCTACGGTTTCGTATCTGTTGCCCGGCTTCGGGTGATGCTGTATAAGTTATCCACCCCCCCCACAGCGCGGGAGCGCCATGGACGACCTGCTGAAACTGGCGAAGAAGGAGAAGCTGACGGAGCTGGAGTCCGCGTGGCTGACGGCCGTCGGCGAGGGGGAGTTCGCTCTCGATCAGATGCTGGACGTGCCGGAAGTGCTTGCCAAACGCGGACATGCGGACACGGCGGAGTCGCTTCTGTGGTTCCTGGTTGATTCCTTGCTGGAGACCGACAGGCGCGAGGACGCCTTCGAGGCGGCCCACCGGGGCGCGCTCCTGCTGCCCGACAGCTCCGTGATGCGCGAGTTCCTGACCGACCTCTACGTCGAGCGCCCCGACGCGGAGGCCCTCATCCGCGCCACCATCGGCCGCGCCGACACGCCGCTGGACGAGGCGGTCGAGCGGCTGGACCGGCTCATGCGCCTGGAGCCCGGCACCTACGTGCTGGACCCCCACCGCGGAGAAGCGGGGCGCGTGGTGGAGTTCGATCCCGACGAGGGCGCACTGCTGGTCGAGTTTGCCGAGGGAGAGCGCAGCTACGGGCCGGCGTTCGTCACGCGGCTGGAGCCGCTGGAGCCGGACGACTTCCGCGCGCTGAGCACGTTCGAGCGCGACCGGCTCGTCGGCCTGGCCAAGGACGACCCCGAGGAGCTGCTCCGGGTGGTGCTCAGTTCGCTGGACCGGCGCATGGCCGCCCGGCGCCTGCGGCTGTACCTGGAGCCGATAGTGGGCTCGTGGCGGCGCTGGTGGTCCGGCGCGCGCGACACGCTCAGGCGCTCCTCGATCATCGGCATGACTGAGGGTAACTCGCCGTCGCTGTTCCTGCGCAAAGAGCCGCTCTCGCACGGCGAACGCCTGCTGCGACGGCTGGAGGCCGAGCGCGAGCCGCTTCCCGCCCTGGCACTGGCGCTGGACGCTCTGCGTCAGGCGGATGAGCACATGGAGGATGCGCAGGAGGTCGCCGAGCGCGTGGCGCAGCGGGTGGCGTCAGTCGCGCGCGATGCAGCAGACGACGTGCCGCTGACCGTGGCCGCGCACGCGGTGCTGGACGTTGCGCAGCGCCGCTTCCCGGGCCTCGAGTTGCCGGAGATGCCTCCGCTGCCGGAAGTCGGGCCGGAGCAGGGCGCAGAGCTGGCCGACGAGCTGTCCGAGCCGCGGGTGCTGACCTGCGCGCTGGAGGCGCTGCGCCGCCGCGAAATGGACGGCTGGGCGGAGCTGTTCGCGGCCGCGCTGCCGCACAGCCCGCGCCCCGTCTGCCGCATGATAGCGGAGCGGCTGGCCGCCGCCGGGGAGACGTCCGTCCTGGCGGGCGGCGCGGGGCAGATAATCTCCCGCCCGGACGCGGCCGCTTCGGCGGGGGCGTGGCTGTGGGGACGGGGGGGGGCAGGGCAGCCGGCGCCCGGCCTGGGGGAGGTGGGCCCGGTGGG
>JAWOCH010000210.1:0-14309 GCA_046483865.1 Candidatus Brocadiia bacterium
CGGACACCCTCACCTACCTGAACGCCCCGACGCAGTTACGGGCGCGGCTGAAGACCACCAACCCCATCGAACGCTTCATAGGCGAGCTGAGCAAGAAGATCCGCAAGGTGGGCATCTTCCCCAGTGCTCGGAGCCCGGAGAGGGCCACCTACCTGGTCTGGCGGAAGCTACAACAGCAGCGCTACGGCCGCACAACGCGCCGAAGCCCTCCAGCCTCTCTTACACAACACTCTTGACACGATCGCAGCCGTTGGGGTCTTGACCTGCATCGCGACTGGCTATAGCATCCGAGACGGGGCGGCAGCTTGGGTGATCTTCCTTTCGAAAGGGGGCTGGCATGGGCGTAATCCAGACCATCGGGGGAGTGTTAGTTACGCTGGCGGCGGCCGCAGCGCCATCGGGCGCGGAACAGCCGGCGGGGTTCTCAGTGGAAACGCTGCTGCAGACGGTGCAGGAGAAGGGCGTGCAGTTCGGCCTGCAACTGCTGGCAGCGGTGCTGATCTTCATCGTGGGGCGTGTCGTTGCCGGGCTTCTGGCACGGCTGATCGCGCGCTTGATGAAGCGGGCAAAAGCGGCGCCGATCCTGGTCACATTCAGCCGGCACTTCACCTATGTGGGCTTGATGATCGTGGTGGTCCTGGCGGCCCTGAGCAGGCTGGGCGTGCAGGTGACCAGCTTCATCGCCATTTTGGGCGCTGCCGGCCTGGCGATCGGCCTGGCGCTGCAGGGCTCGTTGGCGAACTTCGCGGCCGGGGTTCTGCTCATCGTCTTCCGACCGTTCAAGGTCGGCGACTTCGTTGACATCGCCGGAGAGAAGGGCACCGTCGAGGACATCACCATCTTCACCACGCAGATCGTGACTCGAGACAACCGCACCGTCATCGTCCCGAACGCGTCCATAACGGACGGCAGCATCGTGAACTACACGTCGAAGGGCACGCGGCGGGTGGACCTGGTGATCGGCGTGGGGTATGACGCGGACCTGAAGCAGACCCGCCGGGCCATTCTTGACGTACTCTCACAGGACAGCCGGGTGCTGAAGGATCCCGAGCCGACAGTCGCAGTGCTGGAGCTGGGCGGTAGCAGCGTGAACTTCGCCGTGCGGCCCTGGTGCAGTGCGGACGACTACTGGTCGGTCTACTTCGACACGCAGGAGTCGGTGAAGGAACGCCTGGATGCGGAGGGCATCAACATTCCGTTCCCGCAGCAGGATGTGCATCTCTATCAGCACGGGGAAGTGGAGTCGGGCGGCCAGACCGCGGACTGAATCGCGGCCGGCGCGGCGACAGGCCGATCCCGCCGGCGCCGGCCTTAGAGCGCCTTCACTACGACGAGGGTAACGTCGTCCTCCAGGGGCCGCCCGGCGCAGAACGTCAGCAGTGAGGTGATAACGGTCTCGTAGATCCGTGCGGCCGATGCCTCACGGCAGGCGGCGAGCTGCCCGTCCAGCCGCTGATGTCCGTACATGTCTCCCTCCGAGTTACGGGCCTCCCAGATGCCGTCGGTGCCGATGACCACGGCGTCGCCGCTTGCCAGTTCGACCGGCCCGCTGCTGCCGTAGTCTGCGCCCTCGAAGATACCGGCGGGCAGCGCGGGCGTCCCCAGCCGCTCGATTGTCCCGCTGGCCCGCCGGATCAGCAGCGCGGGATCGTGCCCCGCCGATGTCCAGTACAGCAGACGTTGCGTGCTGTCCAACAGCGCGTAGAAAACCGTCATGAAGTTCTCGTCCGTCGTGTCGCGTACCAGTGTGCTGTTGAGCGCCTTGATAGCGACGGCCGGCTCTTCGGGCATGTTCTCGGCGTGGGCGCGGAAGACCCCCCGTGCGAATGCCATCATCAGCGCCGCCGGGATGCCGTGTCCGCTCACGTCCCCAACGACAATCCCCAGGATGTTCGGGCTGACGTGCGAGAGGTCTATGAAGTCGAAGTAGTCGCCGCCGGTCCGGTCGCAGTAGCGGGTGCCGCCGTACACGTCAAAGCCCTCGAGGTGGGGCAGCTCCCGTGGCAACAGGTTCTGCTGTATCTCCATGGCCAACTCCAGGGAATGCTTCATCCTGGCGTGTTCCCGCAGCTGCGGGCCCATGGCGTTGAACACCTGCCCGAGTTCGTGCAGCTCGTCCCCGGTCCTGATGTCCACCGAAGCTGTGTAGTCTCCCCGGGCCAGTTGCTCGGCCGCATCCACCAGTTGGCCGACCGGCCCGGAGACCTTCCGTGACACCACGAACGCGATGATGGCCGCCAAGAGGCCCACAGCGATCAGCAGCAGGCCGGTTGCCCGCACAGTGTCCCCTGTGCGGGCAAGAACCGTCTCCTCCGCGGCGACAGCGTCGGCAACAATCAAGCCATAGGGGACGACGACCATCGGGAAGGGCTGGTTCGCTCTGGCAGCGCTACATGCCCAGAAGGAGTCCCGTCCGCGGTAGTCCATACGGGCCACGGCGGCCCCCCGCTCCCTGGATTCGCTCAGCATCTGCCGAAGCTTCTCGGGCTGATCAGGTTCCAGGTAGCGCATCCTGAGCGGCATCCGCCAGTCCTCGCCCTGGCGTTGATACTCACGGTGCACGAGCACCTTCGCCCTTGGTGTCTTCGATCCGGGGGCCTCCAGGACCACCAGCATGGCTTCGGACTCAGACGACCACGCCCCGGGCAGACGCAGCGCCTGGAACAGGCTCCCGAATGGAACATCAATGGCGGTCACCCCGGCGAATCGGTCGTCGGGACGGTGCACGGCCAGGGCCACCGTCTGCGCCACCGTTCGGCTGGACACCTCGGGCATCACCAGCCAGGCTATACCGTCTTGCTCCCTGGCACGCGTGTACCACTCGCGGGTGCGCGGATCGTATCCGGGCGGATACCCGCCGTGGCCCGGGTAGGAGCTGTGGAAACCCGACTCCAGGCTCGTATACTGCCAGTACATCAGCTCAGGGCGAGCCCGGTGGATGAAAGCGTACACTTCGGGCATTGTGGCCAGGCGGGCCATATCCTCTGCCACGGCGGCCCGGCTGATCCCGTCTACTACGTAGTACACCTGTTCGCCATAGGTGACCTCTATGGGAATGCGTTGGCCGTCGGCGTTGACGCGGAAATGCCTGCCGGACGGGTGCAGGCCGGCTGGCTGCCGGCCCGGCACAGCATAGTCGGAGTTGAAGTACAGGCGAGGCCTGTTAGGAGCCGGCGACGCCAGACGGCGCTCCACTTCCCGTGCCTGAAGCCGGACGGCCTGCTCCAGGGCGCTTCTGTCGCGCTGGATGATTCTCGCATAGTCGAGCACCGTCTGGCGCAGTATGTCGGCTGCATGCGTAGTCTGCTTCTGCCTGGTGCCCGCGGCCAGCGTCCGCCCGAGCTGGAGCATGGCAGACCGGTGTAGGAATGCGGCAAGCCCGGCCGGCAGCAGGGCTACCACCAGCAGCAGGACGAGCAGTTTCGTCCGGATGCGCAGAACCATCGGCCCGGTCATCTATCGTGGTCTATTGCCTATCCCCAGTATCGCCATGGGGCGCGCTGGTGTCAAACAGCCGTTCCATCAGCACAGGCGCGCGCTCGGGGTGCCGCAAAGGATTGACACGGGCGCAGCGGAACCCGCCGGCTACGCTCCGGCCAGCGTGCCCTTTGAGGGATGGAAGAGAGGAAAGCCTCGCACAGGTCGCAGGCGCAGCGCTTTCGGCTGACCGTGGAGTACCGGGGCAAATCGCGCTTTGCCGATCTGGACCTGAGCCAGTTGGAGGAGGGCGAAGCCGACTGACTGAGAGGCGGCTAAGCCAGCATCCGTTGGCTGAAGCCCGGTTCATGCCACGGTATCTTGTAGCCGTCCTTCCACGGCGCCGGGGACACGGTCCGGTTGATGATGTCTTCGAGTTTCATCCGGCTGTCCTCACACTTGCTGCGCCCTCCACGGGCGCTGGGCGAAGCCGTGGCAGCGCATCGGGTCGCGCGTCTGCACCATCTCCGCCAGCAGCCAGTCGTGCAGCGCATCTCTGGGCCCGGCCAGCGCCGGGTCGGCTATCCGGTTGTCCATCTCGTAGGGATCCTGCTGCAGATCGTAGAACTCGTCGCTGTCGAACAGGTTCACCACCAGCTTGTGGCGTCCGTCCATCGCCGCGCGGATAGGGAAGAACTCCTGCGCGCGTTTCGACATCAGTTCAGTACCGTCCACTCCGGGGTAGCGCCGCGGCTCGCCGCTGTTGCCGAACCGGGTGTACGTCATCATGACGGCATCGTTGACGCGCGCGGCCGGGTCCTCCAGCGCCGGACGGAGGCTGCGGCCCTGCACCTGAGCCGGCATGGGGACGTCGGCCAGTTGGCAGAAGGTGGGCAGCAGGTCAACCTGTCCCACAGGACACTCGCTGACTCCGCGTGCCACCCCGGGCCCGCGGAAGATCAGGGGAGTGCGGGCTGATTCGTCGTACATCATGTAGCCTTTGCCCCAGCAGCCGTGGGAGCCCATCTGCTCCCCGTGGTCGCTGGTGAAGACGACGACCGTGTCTTCCCCGTGGAGTCGGTCCACTGCGTCCACGATGCGTCCTACCTGGTGGTCCACGAATGACTGGCACGCGGCGTAGTAGCGGATGAACCTGCGCAGGTCTGCGTCGGTGTTCTCGTGTCCCGCCGCCAGGAACTGATGGTGTTGCGGCTTGTTGGCGAGCGACTCACTGACATTCGGTCGAATCTCGAAATCGGCGGGCTCGATGGCCTCCAGGTACCTGCTCGGAGCCATGAACGGCGCATGCGGTTCGTCGAACGCTGCTACGAAGAGGAACGGCTTGTCGCCGGCGGTTTCCAGGAACCGGATGCAGCGGTCCGTCACCCGGTGCGCCCAGCAGTCCTCCGGCTCGAAGGCCTGCTCCAGCTTCTCCTCGAAGTCGAGCCCGCCGAATCCCTTCCAGCGGGCGTGCATGTCGGGGCCGATGTCATCCGTGTAGTTCCTGCCGTCATACCACCACTCCTGCGGGAAGCCGCCCTGTGCCTGGCCGTAGCCCAGGTAGAGCCCGCCGTCCAGGTGCCACTTGCCCGAGTAGCCGACCCGGTGGCCCGCTTCGGCGAACACCCCTCCCATCAGCCGCACGTTGCTGTAGGGTGTGGCGTCGTTGTACCAGGCGCCGTTGACGGGCGCGTGCACGCCGGTGAAGATGCAGCCCCGCGCCGGGGTGCAGACGGGCGAGGAGGAGTAGCTGCAGCCAAACCGCATGCCCTCACTGGCCAGGCGATCTATGTTCGGGGTGACGGCCCCCTTGCAGCCGTAGCAGCCCAGGTGATGTCGGTTGGTCGTGTCGGTGAGTATGAAGACGATGTTCATCCGGCCGGCTCCGGGTATCGGTGGCTCTCAGGAGTTGCGCCCGTTACGCTGGCACTGCTCCCCGGTATGCCACAACGCGGACCGACAGGCAAGCCGAAAGCAAGGTTCGTGGAGGAGGTGAGTCGCAACGGGGCCACATGCATGCTGACAGGCGACCGGCGCAGCCGAAGACACCTCGTCCGCTCAGGCAGGCCTGGCCAGGGAGCGGATGAAGTCCAGGTTCAAGTCGCCTTTCTGGCCCCAGCCGCGTTTGCCGCGGGATATCTGCGGGCGGAACTCCTCGTACAGCTCGTAGGCGACCTCGGCAAGCTCGTCCTCGTCGTAGGATTCCGCCAGCGCCGTCATCGCCGTGCGGACGGCCTCCAGGTCATCCTTGAACTTCTTGGCCAGGTATGTGCGGACCTTCTCGGACTCGACGGGCTTGTCCTTGACCACGGCGCGGACGCCGTCCTCGGTATTTTTGGCGGGCACGGGACGGCCGCAGACCTCCACCCAGAAGTCCTCCCCCAGGCCCACCTTGCGCGGCTTGCCCCCGCGCTCGGGCCCTTTCGGCGGGCCGTAGATGCCCAGCCGGCGGCCTTTCGACTGCGCGTTCAAGCCGGCCACCGCTTTGCCCAGCGACAGGGCGGCATCCCTGTCGTGACCCATCCGCTCGGCCACCACGGCCGCCCACAGCGTCAGTACCGGCGCCCGGTTGATCTGCACCACGTTGTCCGCCATCGTCCCGCTCCCTTCGCGGCGAGTTCCCGCATATGGCCTACATGTGTATAATACGGGCTCGGGGGCTTCCGCGCCAGTGAATGGGCAGACCGACGAGCGGGTCGCGCGCTACTCGGTGGGCGCGCCGCTGCTGCGGACGGCGGCCAGCAGCTCCTCCGGCGGGGCGTCCTTCGTCACGTAGTCGTCCGCACCGGCCCTCAGCATGGACTCACGCGTGCCGTCCATGTCGTGCATGGACACGCCGATGATGCGAATCCGCGGCATGTCGGCTTTGACACGTCGGGTGGCTTCCACGCCGCTGGTCCCGGGCATGGAGACGTCCATCAGAATCACATCGGGGTTCAACTCATGGGCGAGGGCCATCCCCTCCTGCGCGTCCCCCGCCTCGCCGACCACCTCTATGTCTACCTCGGCCCTGAGCAGCTCAGCCAGCCCCCGGCGGACCATGGTGTGGTCGTCCACAACCAGAACTCGAAACTTCTGCATCCGACATACCCCTTGGGTTGTCGCCGGCCCCAGTGCGGGCCGACGTTCACATCTCCGACTCCTCGCCATGGGCACACGGCAGAGACAGGACGAAACGGCTGCCCTTGCCCACGGTGCTGTCCACCTGGAAGGTGCCGCCCAGCAGTGCGGCCCGCTGCTCGATGCTGAACAGGCCGAAGCCGTCCGTGTCACCCCCACGGCTCCTCAGTTCTTCGGGCTCAAAGCCCATCCCCTCATCCTCGACGACTATCCGCACCTTACCATCGCGGTGTGCTATCTGCAAGCGGGCAGCGATCGTGCCGGCGTGCTTTGCCACGTTAAACAGCAGCTCGCGGGCCGCCTGGTAGGCGAAGGCCCGGACCTCTCGTCCCACCGCCGGGCATCCTTCCGCGATGTCCAGGTGCACCTGCAGGTCGTGTTTTTTCTTCATGTCGCCGGCCAGCCAGGCCAGCGCCCGACCCAGGCCCTCCGTGTGCAGCAGCGGCGGGGCCAGTTGATGGCTCAGGTCGCGAGCCATCTCGATGGCGTCGGACAGGGCCTTCACCAGGTCCTCGACCGCCAGGGGGGACAGGCGGTCGTCCTCCGACGAGCGGGCGGCGCTTTGGGCGCGGAGCTTGGCATAGGCCAGCATCTGCTGCAGGTCGTCGTGCAGGATGGAGGCGATGCGCACGCGTTCGCGCTCTTCAGCGCGGGTCAGTGCCAGGGCCAGCTCCCGCAACCGGCGCAGCAGGTCGCGCACCTCGAACTCCCGGCGCCGTGCCTCGAGCGCCGCCCTCACCACCCCCCGTAGCGTCGCGCCGTCCACCGGCCGGCGCAATGCGGCCGTGCTGCGCCGGACAGCCAGCCGCTCGATGCTGCCAAAGAAAGACGATTCTCGAGCCAGAAGCAGGACCACCGGCAGCTCCGACCACGCCGGCTGCGCTCCGAGCCGGCGGTGCAACTGCTCCGCTTCCGCCGGCCCCAGCGCCTCCTCGCCCAACAGCAGGGGGCCGCACTCGGTCCCTATGCGCTCGATCAGGTCGTGGAAGCTCTCGCAGCTTTCTGCGCCGATGCCCGCCGCCCTGAGGTCGGAGCACACGAGTTCGGCATCGCGCCCGGTCGGCAGCAGCACCAGCACGGGCGCCTCGAGCGCGTCGGCAGGGCTCTGTGGTTCAGCCGCCACCGTCGTCTCCGTTCTCGGGGCCGCGCTCCATCAGTTCGGCGGGCTCGCCGGTGAAGGTGGGCTGGCCGGTGAGGATGCCGCTGAACTCCGTCAGGGGCCGGCCCACGCGGCAGCCGCCCGGCGCAATGTGGAACTCCCGTATTGCCGTCTCGTGGACGCCGTAGCGCTTCTTGACCACCGCTATGCAGCGGCGCATACGCCCGAACGCCTCGAAGTGCCTCAACAGCACCACAGTGTCGGCGATGTAGCTGGCCTCCAGGGGGTCCGGCTGCTCGATCCGCATCGCGTGCGTGGCCATCAGCACCAGCGTCAGCACGCCGGCATCGCCCAGGTAAGCCATCAACTCGTGCAGTTGGGTGTCCAGCAGCTCCTGTTCGAGCATGGCGTTGATGTAGCCGGAGACGCTGTCTATGACGACGACGCGCGCACGGTCGTTCTCGACGGCCCGGCGGACGGCGTGGGCGAACTGCCCGGCGCTCATCTCGCCGGCGGCGATCTGGTGCAGGTCCACCAGCCCCTGCTCGATGTAGTCCGGCATCTTCATGTTCAGGCTCTCGGCCCGCCGCAGGAAGGTCTCTTTCCGCTCGTCGAAGCAAAAGATGGCGGACCGGTCCCCGCGCTTCGCCGCGGCTTCAGCATAGAGGGTGGCCAGGGTGCTCTTGCCCGCGCCGCTGGTGCCGGCTATCAGGCACGTGGTCCCTTCCTCAAGCCCTCCGCCCAGCATCTCGTCTACCTCGCTGATGCCGCTGGCGATAGTCGTCCACTCGTTGGGCTTGCCGCGATGGTCGGGCTCGAGCCGGGGGAAGACCTCCAGCCCACCGGTGCGTATCCGGAAGTCGTGATAGCCTCCCAAGAACTCCATGGCGCGCATCTTGCTGACTCTGAGCCGCCGGCGGTGGCGGCCGTAGCCCGGGAAGGTCATCTCCAGCTTAATCGCGCCGTGTACGATGGTCTCGAGCTGTGCGCCGCCCAGCTCCAGATTGCCGCAGATGACCAGCGCCGTGCAGCCCTTGCCGCGCAGCAGTTCCTTGACTCTGAGCATGGGGCTGCGCAGTTGCTGGGATGTGGCGGCCAGAACGGCCAGTTGGCTGAATGAGTCCAGCACCAGGCGGTCTGCCTCGTGCTCCCGGATTCCGTCCAAAATGGCCTTGGTGACCTCGGTCAGCTCCACCTCGCCTGGAGGATAGACGGTCTGCTCGGTGGCGGCCCGCCTGCGCACGCCTTCGGGAAGCTCCAGGAATTGGATGCCATCCAGGTCCCAGCCGTGGGAGTCAGCGGTCTCCTGCAACTCTTGCCGGCTCTGCATGAGGGTCACGTAAAGCGCAGACTCACCGGCTCTTACGGCCTCGCGCAGGAAGTTCAACGCGAGGGTTGTCTTGCCCGTGCCGGCGGCCCCCTGCACCAAATAGGTCCACCCGCGCGGCAGACCCCCGCGCAGGATGTAATCCAGCCCCGGCACGCCCGTACCGGCACGGTCGTTTTCGTTTGATTGCTGTGTCATGAAGCCCCTTTGGTGGCAAAAAAACGGCGGCATCTCCGCTCACAGCGCCCGCAGATCTACGGGCAGTCTGGGCCCCGGAGGCGCACTTGTCAAGGGCCGCGCCGTCTCCGTGTTGCACCACCGGCCGGCGTGCCTTAGGCTAAAGACCATCGAAGGCGAAAGCGGGGTTCGGTGAGCGGGCGGACAGGGGGCAGGCCTGCGCACACTGCTGCACGGGGGAGCAATGCCATGACCGGCACGGGGCGTCCGGAGGGCAGAGTGAGAATAGACGCCCACGGCGCGGAGCTGGAGGGCAACCTGTTGGTGCCGGAGGGGGCGGAGGGCATCGTGCTGTTCGCCCACGGCAGCGGCAGCAGCCGCCACAGTCCGCGTAACAAGATGGTCGCCCGCCATCTGCGGGACCGAGGGCTGGCGACCTTGTTGTTCGATTTGCTGACGGCAGAGGAGGACAAGGTTGACCGGCGCACCAGGGAGCATCGCTTCGACATCCCCTTGCTGGCCGAGCGGCTGACCGGCGCCACCGACTGGCTGCTGGACCGACCGGAGGCCGAGGGCCTGAGCGTGGGCTACTTCGGCTCCAGCACGGGTTCGGCGGCGGCACTCATCGGAGCCACCGAGCGGCCGGGAGTTGTGGACGCTGTGGTCAGTCGCGGGGGAAGGGTGGACATGGCGCAGGACGCCATCCCCGACGTGGCAGCGCCCACCCTGATGATCGTCGGCGGGCGTGACCCGCAGGTGCTGCGGCTGAACGAACAGGCGCAGCCGATGTTCGACTGCACGGTGGAGTTGAAAGTGGTCCGGGGCGCGACGCACCTGTTCGAGGAGCCCGGCGCCCTGGAGGAGGTGGCCCGCCTGGCCGGGGACTGGTTCGGGCAACACCTGGCTTCCGACGGCGAGTGATGTAGCGCAAACAACGACGGGAGGCCGCGCAGATGAACGAACTGGCACTGGCCGACGCGCTGGCACTGGCGGAGCGCCATCCGGTGTTCGTGGCCACGGCCGACAGCGCCGCCACGCTGGCCAAGGTGACAGAGAACCCGCGCGTGTCGGTGAGGGAGAATACATGGCGTTCAGGTTGATCCCCTGGAAATCCATCATCCGGTGGCTTGCCAAGCGCCACGGGTTCCTCGACCCTATCGCGCTGATCTCGCGCCTGAGCAGCTTCGGTCAGCCGGCGGAGGTTGCCGCGCCTATCGAGCTGGTGCGCAGCGCGATGCTGTTCCACGCCCGGGGCCTGATGAACGCACGGGCCATCCAGCACAACCTCGACTGGGCCTGGCCCTACTGGGTGAACCGACAGTTTGATCCGACCGACTGTTCGTTCTTGCCCCGCGCGTTCTCCGTCGCACACGTGAATCTGACCCACCGAAACTGGACGGCGGTCGGCCTGCCCGGTTGCAGTGCCTTCCCCATCATTGACCCGCGCGGGTTGGCCACGCCGCTGCACGACGGATGGTCGCTGGACGCCTGGCTTCTGCGGCCCGGAGGCGACGACCTGATGCCCGCACGCTGTCCCGAGGCGGCGCAGGAACTGCGCCTGGAGTCGGACAACATCGCCGTACAGACGCGCGTCTCGGACCCCCTGGGCAGCCTGGAGACGCTGACCTGGGTCGAGCCGACCGGCCAGGGGGCCGTCTGCCGCATCCGATGCAGCGCACGGGACGAGTCGGGCGAGCCGGCGTGGCTGGCGGTCGGCCTGCGCCCGTTCAACCCCGAGGGTGTGAGCACCATCGACCGACTGAAGATGTCCGAGGATCGCACCCGTTGGACCGTGAACCGCAACGTGACCGTTGCGCTATCCCGGCCGGCAGAACGCCACGTGGCGTCCGTCTATGCCGAAGGGGACGTGCACCTGGGCATGTTCGACCGCCCGGAGACGGATGCGGTCTCCTGCCAAGCGGGCATGGTGACGGCCGCCGCACTCTACGCGCTTGAGGAGGGGGCTGAACGGGAGGTGACGGTGTCGGTGGACCTGTCCCAGGACGAGCAGGCCGATCCCCTGCTGCCGAAAGGGCGCATCACGCCGTGGGCGGAGGCGCTGGAGGGGACCTGCCGGGCGGAACTGCCGGACGAGCGGCTGGAGTTCCTGTTCGACGCGGCCGTCCGCTCTCTGGTCCTGATGTCGCCCGGCGACGCCTATCCGGGCCCGTTCACATACCGCCGGTTCTGGTTCCGGGACGCCGCGCTGATCACGGGTGCCCTTCTGGCGGCGGGCCTCCAGCAGACGGCGCGCGACGTAGTGCAGCGCTGGCGGGGGCGGCAGTCGGCGGCCGGATACTTCCGGTCCCAGCAGGGCGAGTGGGACGCCAACGGCGCTGTGCTGTGGGCGCTGTGGCGCATGCGCCAGCTTACCGGGTCGCCTCCGGGGCGCGAGTGGCGCCGCCCCGTCGTGCGCGCCGCCCGATGGATACAGCGCAAGAGGACCGACCCGGACTCCGACGAGCTGCACGCCGGGCTGCTGCCGGCCGGCTTCAGCGCGGAGCACCTGGGCAATACGGATTACTACTACTGGGACGACTTCTGGTCGGTGGCCGGGCTGCGCTGCGCCGGGCGCCTTTGCGCGGAGTGGGGGGATGAGAAGCGCACGCTTCGCTTCCAGGCCGCGGCGGACGACCTGATGCACTGTATTGAACGCAGCCTGGAGCGCTCACGGCACGTCCGCCGCCACGTCGGCATGGCGGCCTCGCCCCACCGGCGAATGGACGCCGGGGCAGTCGGCTCGTTGGTTGGCGGCTATCCGCTGGCGTTGCTGGAGCCGCAGGACCAGCGCCTGCTCGGCACGACCGATTACCTTCTGGACCACTGCATGGTCAAGGGGGCTTTCTTTCAGGACATGATCCATTCCGGCCTGAATGCCTACCTGACGCTGCACATTGCGCAGGTGTTGCTCAGGGCGGGAGATGCCCGGTTCCTGTCACTGGTGCAGGTGGTCGCCGACCTGGCCTCTGACACCGGGCAGTGGCCGGAGGCCGTCCACCCCCGGACCGGCGGCGGCTGCATGGGCGACGGGCAGCACGTGTGGGCTTCGGCCGAGTGGGTCATGATGCTGCGCAACATGTTCGTGCGCGAGGAGGCCGGCAGGCTACTGCTTGGGACGGGCATCCCCGGCGATTGGCGCCGGCCGGGGGAGCGACTGAGCCTCGGACCCACGGCAACTCCCTGGGGGCCGGTCACCGTGGCGCTGACCCCCGAGCCGGACGGGCAGGGCGCGCGTGTTTCGTGGGAAGCTCGCTGGCGTGAGGACCCGCCCGAGCTTGTCGTTGCGGTGCCCGGCATGGCCGTTGAGCGGCCGGAAGCCGCCGCCTCGGGTTCCATCACAGTGAGGCCCGTCGAGTGAGTGAAGCACAACATCCTGCGACGGCCACTGACTCGGCCGACGACCAGAACGGGGCTGGCGGGTGGCTCCGTTTCCTGCCGGTGGTCTGGCCGGCGTTCATCCTTGTCGTGCTGATTCTGCTCGGTTTGGCGCTGCCACTTGGCCGCGTCGCGCGTGCGCTTCTGGGCTGGGCGGATGCGGCCGGCTGGTGGGGTCCCCTGGTGGTGACGGCGGGCTACGTGTTGAGCTGCATGTTGGTCCTGCCAACGTCGTTGTTCACCTTCGGGGCCGGTTTCCTCTACGGACTGCCCGCCGGCATGGCTACGGCCGTGGGCGGCAGCATGGTGGGGGCCCTGTCGGGCTACCTGCTCTCGCGGCTGCTGCTGGCCCGGAAGGTGCTGCACTATGCCGAGCACGTGCGGCCCCTGGCGGTGATCCGCAACGCGGCCCGGGCCGACGGCAAGAAGGTGCTGTTGCTGACGCGGGTGAGCCCCATCACGCCGTTCGCGCTGCTGAACTACCTCTACGGCGCCCTGCACGTGCATCCCTGGCGGTTTGCGTGGACTACGGCGCTGGGTATGCTGCCGGGCACGTTCCTGTGCGTCTACATCGGCACCGGTCTGCGCAGTCTGAGTGCCGTCACCGACCAGGGCGCGGGGAACGGCGCGGCTTCCTGGCCCTACTGGGCGGGTCTGGCCGGCACGGCGATGGCCGTCCTGCTGATCGGCCATTTCGCCCGTAAGGCCCTGCTGAACGCATCCGGCCGGGTGGAACAGCAGGGCGCGGACGATTCTCAACCCGATGGAGGCGGGCCCGCATGAACATCGCCATGTTCACCAATGTCTTCCCGCCCCACGTGGGAGGGGTCGCCCACTCGGTGAAGCGTTGCGTCGAGGGGGCCCGCCGGCGGGGACACCGCGTGATGGTCGTCGCGCCGGAGTGGCGCGACCGCCAGCCGGACGAGCAGGACGTCGTCAGGATACCTGCCATTCAGAACATGACGGACATGGACGTGTCGTTGCCCCTGCCGCTGCAGAGCACCGTGGAGCAGGCTGTCCAGAGGGTGCGTCCGGAACTGATCCACTCTCACCATCCCTACATGCTCGGTTCGATGGCCCTGCGTGTGGCGGCCGCGCACGTGCTGCCCCTGGTGTTCACGTATCACACACGCTACGAGTTCTACGCGCACTACGTGCGGCCTGACAGCACGGCGGTGCAGGAATTCGCCGCCCGACTGGGCACCGGCTACTGCGAACTGGCAGACCAGGTCATCGCCCCCAGCGAAAGCATACGCGAATTGCTGAAGGACAGGGGCGTCCAGACGCCCATCGAGGCCATCCCCACCGGCGTGGACCTGGAGGAATACGCTGACGGGGACGGCCGGGCCGCGCGGGACAAGCTTGGCATCCCGCGCGAGGCATTCCTGTGTGGCACCGTCAGCCGCCTGGCCCCCGAGAAGAACGTCGGTTTCCTGTGCGCAGCCGTGGCGCGGTTCCTCGAACGCAATCAGGAGGCCCACTTCCTGGTCGTCGGCTACGGGCCGTCCGAACGGGACATGCAGGACACGGTCGCCCAGAAGGGCGTCGGGGAGCGTTGTCATTTCGCCGGCAAGACTACGGGACAGGAGCTGGTGGATGCCTACCATGCGATGGACGCATTCACGTTCGCCTCGCAGACCGAGACCCAGGGCATGGTGCTCGTGGAGGCGCTGGCCGCCGGCTGCCCCCTGGTGGCCCTGGACGCGCCCGGCGCACGCGAGGTCGTGCAGCCGCATTAGTACCTTAAAACCAATATCCGCGAAACAGGAGACGAGGAATGAACGGTTCAGCCGG
>JAWOCH010000216.1:0-4385 GCA_046483865.1 Candidatus Brocadiia bacterium
CGAGCGCCCATCGCCCCTCAAGATGGCATGACACCGACAGGTTCGCGGCAGACGTTCCCCGCACCGCGGGCACCGCCCCTCCAGGGCGGGATGGATGCGGGGCTCCGATTCCGGGGGTTGAAACCCCCGGCTTCATCCCGGCGCCGTTTCACGGCGCAACAGAGGCCGGCCACGCAGAAGCGTGGCCCTCCAGGGGTCCCGCCTTTGGCGGGACAGATCAGGCGAACAGTTGAACAGGAGAACAGGTGAGAAACGCAGCGGCGTTCCGCGCACCGAGCATAGAACGGCTGTTCAACACGCGCGTTCGCCTGCGTTCACCTGCTCACCTGGTCAACTGCTCAAAGCCCCTGGGACGGACACGCCCCGTGACGTGCCGGTGGAGGGACGCACTCTGTCGCGTCCCTCCAGACGGCCAGAACGGCGCGTTTTCGGCGCATCGTTTGCCCCTGCCTTCCGGGGCGCTATATACTGCGCCTGCCATGGTGAAGAGGTGGATATTCCCCCCGGAGGCGGCGCCGCGCGTGGAGCGCCTGGCGGATGCGTTGCGGGTCAGCCCGGTGACGGCGCGGCTGCTGGTCAATCGCGGCTTCGCCGAGCCGGCGGCGGCGCAGAACTTCCTCCAACCCACGCTCCATGACCTGTCCGATCCGTCGGACGATCCGGCCACGCGCGAGGCGGCGGCGTGCCTGCTGGAGGCCGTCCGCGAGGGAGCACACGTCACCATCTACGGGGATTTCGACGCGGACGGCATCTGCGCGACGGCCGTCCTGATGCGCGCGCTGCACTTCCTCGACGCACGGGCCGACACCTACATCCCCCACCGAATCGAGGACGGTTACGGGCTGAGCGAAGAGGCGGTGCGCGAGCTGGCCGACGGCGGGACCGACGTGCTGGTGACGGTGGACTGCGGCATCAGCGCCGCCCCGCAGGTCGCCCTGGCCCGCGAGCTGGGCATGACGGTGATCGTGACCGACCACCATCCGCCGCGCGACGGCATCCCGGCGGCCGACCACCTGCTGAACCCGAAGCTGGAGGGCAGCCGGCTGGGGTATGAGTTCCTGGCCGGCGTCGGCGTGGCGTTCAAACTGGTCTGGGCGATGGGCCAGCAACTGACCGGCAGCGAACGGGTGTCCGACGAGTTCAAGGACCTGCTGATGGAGGCGCTGGCGCTGGTGGGCATCGGCACGGTGGCCGACGTGGTGCCGCTGGTGGAGGAGAACCGCGTGCTGGTGCACTTCGGCCTGCAGACCATCGCGGCCGCCGACCGGCCGGGGCTGAGGGCGCTGCTGGAGACGGCGCGGGTCAACCCCGAGTACATCTCGTCGGACGACATCGGCTTCCGCGTCGCCCCGCTGCTGAACGCCGCCGGACGGATGGGCGACGCGGCCAGCGCGGTCGAGCTGCTGACGACCCACGAGCCCGCCCGCGCGGGCGAGCTGGCCGACCACCTGCGGGCGGAGAACCGCCGGCGCCGCAGCGTGCAGAGCAGCACCTGTCGGGAGGCACTGGCGATGGTCGAAGAGAACCCGGCCCTGCGGGAGGGCCAGTGCATCGTGCTGCACAAGCCGGACTGGCACCAGGGCATAGTCGGCCTGGTGGCCAGCCGGCTGGCGGAGCGTTACTGGCGGCCGGCCTTCGTGCTGACCGGCGACGGCGGCGTGGCGACCGGCAGCGCGCGGAGCATCGGCGGCTTCCCGCTCTACACGGCCATCGAGCGGTGCGCCGACCTGCTGGAGCGTTTCGGCGGCCACGAGGCGGCGGCGGGCCTGAGCCTGGCAGTCGGGAAGGTGGCGGAGTTCGCCCGCCGCATCAACGCCGTGGCGGCGGAACTGGCACCCGAGGAGACGCCCGAGCCGGAGCTGCGCGTGGACGGGAAGTTCGACCTGTCCATGCTGAGCCTGGACCTGATGCGCGAACTCGACCGGCTCGGTCCGTTCGGCAAGGGCAACCCGTCGCCGCTGTTCGCCGCGTCCGGTCTGCGCGTGGTGGGCAACCCGCGGACGGTGGGCCGGGACGGCCGGCACCTGAGCTTCATGGTCCGCCAGGGGCAGACGACCATGCGGACGTTCGCTCCGGGCAAGGCGGATTGGCTCGACCAGATGCGCGAGCGCCGGGGGGAGACCGTCTCCCTGGCCTACGAACCGAGCGTCAACCGCTGGCGGGGCAACGTGAACGTCGAGCTGCGTGCGGAGGACCTGCGCTGGGACGCCGACGCTTGCGCGTGAGCGGGGCGGTCACGGCATGGCCTCGACCTCGGTCCAGACCTGCTCGAGGGCGAAGGCCGCCAGGGGGGCGGCGTGGCTGCCGCCGTGCCCACCCGTGCTCTCGTTGACGGCGGCGAAGGCGATCTTGGGGTTATCCGCCGGTGCGTAGCCGGCGAACCATGCGTGGTAGACCCCCGCCCTGCCCGTCTCGGCGGTGCCGGTCTTGCCCGTCGCACGGAACTGCTCCAACGAGGGCGCCCCGACCCGGCGCATGTGCTCGGCGCGGGCAGTTCCATCGGGCCCCGTCACCAGCTCCATCCCTCGCCGCACGGCCCGCAGCGTGGACGCAGAGATCGGCACGTCCGTATAGCCGGGCTCGCAGCGACTGACGACTTCTCCGTCCGGCGCGCGCGCGCGGTCCAGGAAGTGCGGCGTGTAGAGCCGCCCGCCGTTGGCCACCACCGAGACCATGCGGGCCACCTGGAGCGGCGTGCACAGCAGGCTGCCCTGGCCGATGGACAGGTTCACCACCTGGAAGGTCGCCCGCGCGTCCGGTATCTGGCCGGTGCGCTCGAACGGCAAGTCCACCCCCGTCGGCACGCCGAGGCCCATCCGGCGGCCCCACTCAGCCAGCGCCCGTCCGCCGGCGGCCAGCCCGGCGTGGTAGAAGTAGACGTTGCAGGAATGCTCGATGGCCGGCACAAGCGACAGCGTGCCGTGGCCCCACTGCGCGTTGCACTCGAACGTCCGCCCGGCGAACGTGTCGCGGCCCCTGCAGGTGCGTGTCGTCGAAGGCGCGATCGCGCCCTCCTCCAGCGCCGCCGTGGCCGTGACTATCTTGAAGACCGAGCCCGTCGGCAGGGCCGCCTGGAGGGGACGGTAGAGCAGCGGGCTGCGCTCGTCCCGGCGCAGGCGGGCAAACTCCTCCCCGAAGGTCGCCAGGTCGTAGGACGGATACGTGGCCGCCGCCAGCACCGCGCCGTCGCGCACGTCCAGTATGACCAGCGCGCCCCGGGAGAAGTCCATCGCTTCCATGCCCGCCGCCCTTTCCAACGCCGCATTCGCGGCCCTCTGGAAGTCCTCGCGGAGCGTGAGGAACACGTCGCAGCCGCGCTGCGGCGGCACGCGGACCGATTCGTGCTCGATGCGCAGCAGGTCGAACCGCCGCCGGTTCACCACGTGGCCCCGACGGCCCCGGAGCAGGTCCTCGTAGGCCTGCTCGACGCCGCCCTTGCCGAGCCGGTCATCCATGCGGTAGCGGTCGCCCACCTGCGAGACGGGCATGGACATGGTCCAGTGGCGGCCCTGCTGGCGCAGTTCGCGCCACTCGTCCGGCGTGACGGCGCCGATGCGGCCCACGACGTGCGGAGCAAGAGCGCCGTTGGGATACGTGCGACGGGTTCCCTCCATGACCACCAGGCCGTGGTAGCGCTCCGGGTCGGCGCGCACGGCGGCGGCAGCCTGCCGGCCGACATCCTCGGCCACCCGGTGCGGGCGCAGTTCCTCCACCACGCGCACGTGGCTGAGCTGGGGGTTGTTGCGGGCGACGGTACGCCGGATGCGCTCGACGCGTCCCTGTATCTCGCGCACCCGCTGGTCCAGTTCCTCCGGCGACCGGCCGGCAAGGCGGGCGACGGCGCGCCGCCAGGCGGTCTGGTCCAGCTCGGCGTACGGCACGCCCAGGTCGAAGGCGGGCTCCTGGACGGCAAGGGGCGTGCCCCATCGGGTGTAGATGCCTCCGCGCACGGTCTCGACGGTCCGGTTGCCCCCGGCCCGGGCGTAGGCGTCGCGGTCGAACCTGTCGTGCCACAGCAGTTGCACCTGCGCCAGCCGCCCCAGCAGCACCAGCGCAGCCAGCGCGAAGGCGAGCAGCAAGATGTAGGTCCTGCGGGCGAACACGGGGGCTCCGGTTGCTCTCAAGCGTCCAGGCCATGCCGGCACGGCCCAGAGCGGCAGGATAGCACAGGGCTGTGGCCGAACGCCAGCCGGACCAGGGTCATTCAATTCTCTGACTGAACCGACCTGAACTGCCGAGTTGCTGCCCGAGAAGGGACCTGGCCTATGTGGCACGGCCGCCCTCGGCCGTGATCCGTCTTCTGCCCCCAGCCGAGGGCGGCTGGGCTACACACTGTGCGGGTTCTGGGCCGGGGGAACGTGCGCTGCTGACGACTTTTGAATGAC
>JAWOCH010000266.1:0-5196 GCA_046483865.1 Candidatus Brocadiia bacterium
CGGACGCCGGCCGGGTCTACGACCGCATCCACCAGACTCTGACCGAGCAGCCCGCCGGAGCGGACGTGTTCACCGAACGCCACGGTCTGAGCGGGACGACGCCCGAAGCGTGCTGCGCCGTCGTCGCCAACATGGCCCATGCACACATGGTCTACCGCCGGTTCCCATCCCAGGCGGGCTTCGCCGGGCAGTGCCTGGACGACGCGCTGTTGTGTTGGGAGCGCCTGCGCAATCTGGAGGAGCCGCCGGTGCGCCCGGCGTTCACAGCGGCGGCGTTGATGTTCGAGGCGACCGGCCGCGAAGACACCCACGCCATGGTCCGTGAGCTGGCACCCGAGATACTGAGTACCTGGCACGGCCACATCAACTACGGCAACTACGACGCCGGGCTGGCCACCTACGCTTTGTCGGAGCGGGACGAAGTGGACCCGGACTTGCAGGCCGAGTTGCGCGGATACTACCGCGACTACGCAGACGCCGTAGTGAAGGCGTCGCAGGCGAACGGCTACCGCGAGCCCATGATCGAAGGGGTCGTCTTCACCTGGGGCAGCAACGGAAGCTGCATCGCCAAGAGCGGGGCCCACCTGCTGATGGTGAATCGCTTTGCCCCCGACCCCCGCTACGTGGAGACGGCCCGCGAGTCGCTGCACTGGCTGCTGGGGCGCAATCCGGTGGATACCTGCATGGTGACCGGCCACGGGCGGCCGCCGCTGGGGCCCATCTTCCACGCCATGTATGGGCCGTCCGGCCCGGGCTTGGCCATGCCGCCCGGCTACCTGGCCGGCGGGCCGACCAATCTGGAGTGCCCCGGCATCTCGCGCCATCCTGCCAAATGCTGGCGCCCGGACCACGCCTGCTGGGAGCTGACCGAACCGTCGCTGGGCTACCAGGGGAACCTGAACTACCTCCTGGGGGCGCTCACTGCTTCGCCTCAGTGACCGCGTCGGGTGGGCGGGGCGCCGGCATGCCCAGGAACAGCGCCCAGCCGAACAGGCTCGTCACGGCGCACAGCAGGAACACAACCGGGAATCCCAGCAGATTCGCGTCCAGCATCAGGCCCAGCACCGGGGGCAAGACGGCGCTGGGCAGGCTGAGCACCGTGAAGGAAACCGCCGTGTACGTCGGCCGCCGCTCAGGCCCGGCGTAACGGAACACCGCCGGCAGCAGAACGACCATCCGCACCCCGAAGGCGAAACCGTACAGCGCGAAGGCCACCGTTAGCGCGGCCGGATGTGCCGTGACGAAGGCAATGCCCGCCGCCCCCAGACCGAACAGCGGGAAGACACGGAACGGCACAAGCGCGTTCCATCGGTCGGTGATTGTGCCCCCGAGCAGGGCGCCTGCCGCGCTGGCCACGAACATCACCCTGGTGAACGTGCCGCCGATGGCCTCTGAAACACCGGGATACTCCAACCCGTAGCGAGTCAGGAAAGCGATGGTGACCGTCAGTGGTACGCACGTGAGCAGGGATGCGATCATGAAGCGGCGGAAGTCGAGCCGCCCCACCAGTATGCCGGAGACATCTCCGAGGTAGTCTCGCCAGCTTACTTCGCGCTGGTGCGGCAGACCGTCTTCCGGTTCCTCGTGCACCAGCGCCACACAGAGCGCAGACAGGGCATAGAACAGCACCGCGCAACCCGCAAGCACCTGGTAGCGCAGGGGAGCCGTGCAGGTCTCCATCACGTGGTCTATGACGAAGCCCAGACCCAGACCCACGGCCCCCGGTATGGCCCGCCTGTATCCCAGCAGCCTGCCCCACATGCTCTCCGGCACCGTCTTCGCATACCAATCCGTCCAGACGGGAATCAGGAAGCCGCTGCCGAGGCTGTTGGCAGTCTGCGTGACGAAGAAGACCGTCAGCGTGAAGACCGGGCCCCACCAGACCAACAACGAAACAAGGAACACCAGCCAGCCGATCCGCTGGAACAGGACCCACAGCAGCACCGTGCGCTTCTTATAGCCCAGCCCCTCGATGCGCTTGGCGTAGAGGACCTGCGGTGCGATTATGCCGATCCAGACGATCGTCGGAACCAGGCCGACCAAGAGCACCGAGTCGGTCAACTCCTGGATCATCGCCGGAATGATCACCTCGCGGCTGAACATGATCAGCGCCGCGAAGAAGAACACCCCGTCCAGGGAGTGGCAGATGATGTTGCGTCTGGAATGGGATGCCGACACGGCGGGCTCCGCATAATCCAACTGGCTGCACCGGGCCTGCCCGGGTCTCAGGAGACGGGGCGCATCCGAGCACCTACAGACTGCATCAGGTCCACGAAGTTCGGGAAGGTCACGGCCGCCGCTTCCGCGCCCTCAACCACCGTCTGGCCTTCGGCCGCCAATCCCGCCACCGCCAGAGCCATGACAACCCTGTGGTCCCCGTGCCCGTCCACGTGCGCCCCGCGCAAAGGACTGTGCCGCACGACCAACCCGTCGCTCAGCTCCTCGACCCGGCCGCCCATCTTGCTCAGCTCGCGCGTCATGACCGCCAGTCGGTCCGTCTCCTTGTCCCTGGCCTGCGGGACGTTGAGCAGCTCGGTCTGTCCTTCGGCGAAGCAGCCGGCCACCGCCAGGGAGGGGAGGGCGTCGGGCGTGGCGTTCAGGTCGAAGCTCGCGCCCTGCAGCGTCTCAGGGCCGGTGACCTCCAGGCCGTCTTCGGCCTGCAAGACCCGGCAGCCCATCTGCTCGAGCATGCCCACCACGGCTTTGTCGCCCTGGGCATCCTCCATGTCCAGTCCCTGCAGCACGAGGGCGGATCCCGTGACGGCCGCAGCGACCAGGAAGAACGTGGCGCTGGAGAAGTCCGCCGGTATCGCGCGCTCGAACGCCGAATAGCTCTGCCCGCCCGGTAGCTCGAAGCGGGACAGGTCATCGGCTGCCTCAAAGACAATGCCCTCGCGCTCGAGCCAGTCCATGGTCAGCCGCACGTAGGGACTCTCATTCAGCAGTGGGACTTCGATGACGGTATCGTCCGGCGCAAGGGGGCACCCGAGCAGAAGGCTGGACAGGTACTGGCTGCTGTGGCACTGCACGGTGACGTGCCCGCCGCGCAGGGGTCCACCGACCACCAGCGGGGCGCAACCGTTGTCCCGCAGTGCACGCGTGGTGGCCCCCAGCTCGCGCAAAGCGTCCAGGAGCGGTCCGACGGGGCGCCGCTGTATCTGCTCGTCACCGGTGAACTCGGTCTGGCCGTCGGCCAGGGCCGCAGCCGTCATGGCCAGGGTCAGAGTCGTGCCGGAGTTGCCTACGTCAACGACTTCGTCCCCAGGGCTTGGCTTGCCTCCTGTGCCGACCACTTCCCAGGCACCGTCGTCCGCAGGGCGCACATCCGCTCCGAGGGCCCGGCATACCCTGGCGCAGCTCTCCGTGTCCGCCGAACGCAGGGGACGCAACAGACGCGACGTGCCACGTGCGAGAGTGCCGATGAGGAGGCCGCGTATTGTGTGGGACTTGCTGCCCGGGATCCGCACGGCGCCGGTCAGCGGTCCCGGCATGATCTGAAGCTGCATTGGCAGGCTCCCTGTCCTTCGCGGAGAAGACGGCGGGGCGAGATTATACGGGCGGGCTCCACGACTGCGCAACCCCCTCCGCCTTTGCATTGGGGGCAGGGCCTGGATGATAATGGCGGGTGCTTGCTGTTCTCCGATTTGCGTGTTGGCGGGTGCAATGGCCAGGCGCATGGCGCTGACTGTGGACCTGGAGCCCGACTGGGGCGTGAGGGGTACGCGTGCGTATCGGGAGATTACCCCTTTGTTCCTCGAATGGCTCGAGGCAAGGGGAATCCGGGCGACCTTTTTCGTGGTCAGCAACCTTCTGGCTGCTACAGGGGAACCGGTCGTTGCCATAGGGAAGCGCAACGAAGTAGCTTCCCATGGCCGCAGCCATCGCCTGTTGAGCGCCCTCCCGGAGAAAGAAGTGTTGGCGGAACTGGTGCAGTCCCGCCGGCGTCTGCGGGAGTTGGGATTGCCGGTCCGCGGGTTCCGGGCGCCGTTCTTCCGGCGGACGAGACGGCTGATGCGACTGGTCCGGGCGGCAGGCTACGCATATGATGCGTCAATGGGCAGCGTCGTGCCGGGACCGGTCAACGGGCGGCTGCACGGGCTGGGATGCCCCTGCCGGACGGACGGGCTTCCGGAGTTCCCCACGTCGGCGATGATGGATGGGTTCTTCCCGCTCTCGCTGACGTGGCTGCGGGTTATGGCCCCGCTGTCGCTGCGCAAGCTGCCCCGCACGGCGGGGCTTATCTACCTGCACCTGCATGAGTTTCTGCCCGCGGAGACGGCCTCGTGCCTGCCAGTCCCGCTGAGGGCGGTGCTGACACGCAACTGCGGCGACAGCGCCTGGGAGATACTGGACCGGGCCCTGGATGCATTGGATTGTGAGTTTACGACTTGTGAGCAACTGCTGAACGAACAAGGGAGAGTGGGGTCGGGATGACCGAGGAGCATCCCATCGTGATAGCGGGCGCGGGCATTGCCGGGCTCTCGGCAGCCTGCCGCCTGCAGGGGGCTTCCGAGCTGCCTTTTGTGGTTCTTGAGAGGGACGAGCAACTCGGCGGGCACAGTCGGACGCTGCAGTGGAACGGATTCCGGTTCGACCTGGGCGGGCACCGGTTCTACACGCGCAAAGCGCCGATCGAGCGATTCGTGCGGGACCTCGTGGGAGACGATCTGCTCACCGTCGACCGGGTCAGTCACATCCGGTTCAGAGGCAGCTTCGTGGACTACCCTCTCCGACCGCTCAGCACTCTTGCCGCCCTTGGCCCGGTTGGGGCGACACGCGCTGTGCTCGACTATGCCACAATGAAGCTGAAAAGGCTTGCGGACGGGCACGAAGTCGAGAACACGTTTGAGCAGTGGGCCCTGAACCGCTTCGGTCAGTACCTCTACCAGGTCTACTTCAAAGTCTACACCGAGAAGACGTGGGGAGTGGCCTGTTCGGAGCTGTCGGCTGACTTCGCCGAACAGCGCATCAAGGGACTCTCGTTCCGCGAAGCCGTCAGGGACGCCGTGCTCAAAACGGGTGAGGACGAGTCGCTGGTCCGTCGGTTCCTCTATCCCCGATTCGGCTTTGGGCAGATACCCGGCGCGATGGCGCAGAAAGTGAGACCGCCCAATCGCATCCTGCGTCGCAGGCGCGTGCAGGCCATCGAGCACCGGGAAGGACGCGTGACGGCCGTGCGCACAGCGATGCCCTCCG
>JAWOCH010000129.1:0-5184 GCA_046483865.1 Candidatus Brocadiia bacterium
TTCTGCCCCCAGCCGAGGGCGGCTGGGCTACACACTGTGCGGGCTCTGGGCCGGGGGAACGTGTGCTGCTGACGACTTTTGAATGACCCTGCCGAGGCGGGCTGTTCGCTTGAACTGAACGGGCGTTCTGCTATAATCGGTCTGCTGAGTGGCGGGCGGCCCGGCACCCGTGCGCCGGTGCGGTTCATTGCGTCCTATCCGCAACGCTGGCCGGGCCGATGGCTTCTTCCTTCGCGCCGCGAGACCTCCGGACAGCAGCCGCCCGCGTTGTGCTAACGTCAACAGGGATAACCAGTTGTGTTCGAGACATTGACCAGCACGCTCGAGGGCTTCTTCAGCAAGCTCAGCGGGCGCGCAAGGCTGACCGAGCAGAACATCGAGGACGGCCTGCGCGAGGTGCGCCTGGCTCTGCTGGAAGCGGACGTGCACTACCGCGTGGTCAAGCAGTTCATCAACGCGGTCAAGGAGAAAGCCGTCGGCGAGGAGGTCATCCGCGGCGTTGACCCCGCGCAGCAGATCGTCAAGATCGTCCAGGACGAGATCATATCCCTGATCGGCCCGGTGGACAGCGCCGTCCCCATGAAGCAGGACGGGCCGACGGTGTTGATGCTGTGCGGCCTGCAGGGCAGCGGCAAGACGACCACGTGCGCCAAGATGGCCCTCTACCTGCGGGAGAACTACTCGTGCCGTCCCATGATGGCCGCGGCCGACGTGCGACGCCCCGCCGCCATTGACCAGCTCGAAGTGCTGGGCGAGCAGATTGACGTGCCCGTGGTCAGCGACCGCAGCGCGGACGCCGTCATGGTCGCCATGCAAGCGCGCTTCCAGGCCGCCGAACAGAGCGCGGGCCCCGTCATCCTGGACACCGCTGGCCGGCTGCATATTGACGACGAGATGATGGCTGAGCTGAGCGAAATGAAGGAACGGGTCAAGCCGGACCAGATCTACCTTGTGGCGGACGCCATGACCGGCCAGGATGCGGTGACCAGCGCGCTGGAGTTCAACCGACAGCTCGATTACGATGGGGTGATCCTGACCAAGCTGGACGGCGACGCCCGCGGCGGGGCAGCCCTGTCCATCAAGGCCGTCACCGGCCGGCCCATCAAGTTCGTGGGGTTGGGGGAGAAGCTCGACCGCTTCGAACCGTTCCACCCCGAGCGCATGGCCGACCGGATCCTGGGCATGGGCGACGTGGCCGGCCTGGTCGAGAAGGCTCAGAAGGCCATCGAAGAAGAGGACGCCCAGCAGCTCGAGGAGAAGCTGCGCAAGGCCAAGTTCGACCTGGAGGACTTCCGCAAGCAGATCCAGATGCTCAAGCGCATGGGCCCGTTGCGGGAGATACTGGGCCACCTGCCGTTCGTCGGCGCCAAGCTCGACCAGATAGACTTCGACGAGAGCGAGGTCGCCCACGTGGAGGCGATCATCAACAGCATGACTCCGCAGGAGCGGGCGCGGCCCGAGATCATAACCGCCGGCCGGCGGCGGCGCATTGCACGCGGTAGCGGGACCGATCCGGTGGTGGTCAACCAGTTGCTGAAGCAGTTCAAGCAGATGAAGAAAGTCATGCGCCGGGTCAGCCGGGGCGATATGGACTCGTTCATGGACGCCATGCCGCAGGACTTCGGCCAGATGGGCGGCCCCGGAGGCAGGCACAAGGGACGAAGGAAGTAGAGAACCGGATCACAACGTTTCTACGCGAAGGCGAAGATGGTAAGGATCAGACTGACAAAGTGCGGGCGCAGGAACAAACCCTACTGGCGCATCGGCGCCTTCGATTCCCGGACGCGACGGGACGGCCGTCCGATCGAGTACCTGGGTTCCTACGATCCGTATGAGGAGAACGAAGAGGACAAGGTCACCGTAGACCACGAGCGAGTCGAGCACTGGCTCAGCGTCGGGGCGCAGCCCACCGAGAAGGCGGCGCACCTGTTGCGCAAAGCCGGCGTGGAGACCTGACGCAAGCTACGGGTAGGCGCAGCGTCCCCTCGCGCCTGGTCCGGCAAGGCGCCGGACCTGCCCATGTTTCAACGGGTTACCGAGCGGCGCGCCGTCCGGAGGAGGCCAGGACGTGTCCGCTGAGAACCGCCGGCCGCTCCGCTTCGATGTGCTGACCCTGTTCCCGGAGGTCTTCGGGCCGTTCCTCCAGGCCAGCATGGCCGGCATCGCCCGCCAGAAGGGTCTGGTCAGTTACCATCTGCACGACATCCGCGAATACAGCCGGGACAAGCACAAGAAGGTGGACGACCGTCCCTACGGGGGCGGGCCCGGCATGGTCATCCGGTGCGAGCCGGTCTTCCGCTGCTACGAGTCGGTGCGCGAGATGGCCGAGCCGCCGGACAGGTCCCTGCTGCTGACGCCGCAGGGACGCACTTTCGACCAGCAGATGGCCGACGAACTGAGCCGCTGCGGACGCGTCATCATGCTCTGCGGCCACTACGAGGGATTCGACGAACGCATCCGGCGCGGCCTGCCGGTGGAGGAGGTCTCCATCGGCGACTACGTGCTGAGCGGCGGCGAGGCGGCCGCCATGGTCATACTGGACGCAACCGTGCGGCTGGTGCCGGGCGTGCTGGGACACGAAGACGCGACCTCGGAGGACAGCTTTGCGGACGGGCTGCTGGAGCATCCGCACTACACCCGGCCGCCGGAGTTCGGGGGCGTGGAGGTCCCGGAGGTGCTGCTGAGCGGCGACCACGCGCGCATCGCCGAGTGGCGCCGACGGCAGGCCGAGAAGCGCACGCGCGAACGACGAGCCGATCTCTTGCAGGCGAACGACGCCGACGACGGAGAAGACCAATGAGCAACGATGAAGACAGGCCCAAGGGACAGGACTTGATGCGGCTCGTCGAAGAGCCCTACCTGAAGGACAAGGTCCCCCAGTTCCGCGTGGGGGACACCCTCGACGTCGGCGTGCGCATCAGCGAAGCGGGCCGCGAGCGCGTGCAGGTATTCCGCGGCGTCTGCATAGCCCGCAAGGGCACCAGCAACCGCGAGACGTTCACCGTCCGGCGCATCGTCCAGGGGGAGGGCGTCGAGCGCATCTTCCCGCTGCATGCGCCGACTATTGACAGCGTCAAGGTAGTGCGCCGGGGCCGCGTGAGGCGGGCGAAGCTCCACTACCTGCGCCAGCGCAAGGGCCGCGCCACTCGCGTGGAGGAAGACATGCGCGCCCGTGCCAGGGACCAGGAAGAAGCCGAATAGCATCCGGTTGGCGGATGTAGCTCGGCCGCCCCCGGCCGAGAACGGGAGCCGGGAGCAGGCACCGAACGGCACACGCCGTTCTCGCCTCCGTCACTACCGACCGGAAGCAAAGAGCCGCCCCACCACGTTAACCACCACCGTCAGCACCACGCTCAGCAGCACGCACGTAGTCACCGGCAGGTAGAGCGTAAACCCGTCACGCTCGATCCGCACATCCCCCGGCAGTTTGCCCAGAAGCGGCACCCTATCCCCCGCCGCCAGCAACACCCCCAGCAGCACAAAAACGCCGCCGAGCACAATCAACGCCTTGCCCACTGCCGACATCCTGACACGCTCCCTCGGTCGCGCCGTTGCGCGAACGCTCCCGGCAAGATTAACACGGCCACCAGCCGGTGATTCGCACGCCGATGGGCACGCTGCTGCAGTATGTGTGGCTGAGTAGGCGGCGGGGGTTCAACGCCCAATCGGTCCCTGCAGCCGTTCGCCCTCAGTTCGGCGCGGCAGCGGTGCTTTCGCCGCCCTGGTCCTCTCCGTAGACCTGCGCCCGCAGGCGGGTAGCAAGGAAATGCTCGGGGTCGAGTGCGACAAGGCGATCGTAGCAAAGCAGCGCGTCTTCCCTGCTGCCTTCTGCCAGATACGCCAGTCCCGCCTTGTAGTACCAGTCGGCGGCAGCCGAACGGCTCTGCAGAACCCCGTCTCCTGACGCATAGCGCGCGCCGAGGTTGAACTGCGCCTCCGGATCCCCTTGCTCCGCCGCCTTTCGGTACCACTTGACTGCTTCCGCATCGTTTCGTCGGACGCCTTTACCATCTGAATAGCGCAACGCAAGATTGAACTGCGCCGACGGAAGCCCTTGCTCGGCCGCCTTCCGGTACCACTTCACGGCTTCCGCATCGTTCTGTGCAACGCCTTCGCCCCTTGAGTAGCAGATGCCCAGGTTCAACTGCGCCGACGCGTCTCCTTGCTGCGCCGCCTTACGGTACCATCTCACGGCTTCCGCATCGTTCTGTGGGACGCCTTCACCACCTGAGTAGTGCAGCGCAAGGTTGAACTGCGCCGACGGAAGCCCTTGCTCGGCCGCTTTTCGGTACCACTTCACCGCTTCCGCGTCGTCTTGTGCGACGCCTTCGGCGTGTGCGTAGGCGAAGCCCAGGTTCAACTGGGCCTTCGCGTTTCCTTGCTGCGCCGCCTTCCGGTACCACTTCACGGCTTCCGCATCGTTCTGTGCAACGCCTTCGCCTCGTGAGTAGCAGACGCCGAGGTTGCACTGCGCTCCCGCATCACCTTGCTCGGCCGCCTTTCGCCACCACTTCACCGCCACCGCTCCGTCCTGCGCAACCCCCTTGCCCGCGTGATACGCGAAGCCGAGGTCCAACTGGGCCGAGGCAAGCCCTTGCCCGGCGGCCTTACGCCACCATTTCACGGCCTGCGGATCGTCTTTCACAACGCCTATGCCCTGGTCGTAGCAGCCGCCGAGGATGTACTGCGCCGGGCCATTTCCTTGTTCTGCAGCTTGCCGCAACCACTTCACTGCCTCCGCATCGTCTTGCGGAACCCCTTTGCCCCGATGATATGCCAAGCCGAGGCTGAACTGGGCTGCGGCATCGCCTTGCTCAGCCGCCTTCCGGTACCACTCCGCGGCTTCAGTTACGTCCTGCCCAATGCCCCTGGCATACTCATAAGCCGCCGCGAGGTCGAACTGGGCTTGAGCGTGCCCCTGTTCGGCGGCCAGCCGGTACCACCGCGCCGCTTCGGCATCGTCCTTCTCCACCCCTTTCCCAAGGGTGTACATGAGGCCAAGGCCGTACTGGGCCTCAGGGTCGCCCTGATCGGCAGCCAGCCTGAACCACCGCACGGCCTCGCCGCCGTTCTCTTCGACCCCTTCCCCAAAGGCATACATCAGACCAAGGTTCAACTGCGCCCCCACATCCCCCTTTTCGGCCGCCTTGCGCCACCTTTGCAGAGCCTCCCCCTCGTCTTGCA
>JAWOCH010000228.1:0-4442 GCA_046483865.1 Candidatus Brocadiia bacterium
GTGACATGTCGTTGGAGGGACGCGCCTCCCCGCGTCCGGGCCGTTTCTGGTTTCAGGCCGTCGGTTCGGTTAGTATGGACAGCCGGAGGGGTGGCTGAGTGGACGAAAGCGGCGGTTTTGAAAACCGCTGGGCCGGCGACGGTCCCGGGGGTTCGAATCCCTCCCCCTCCGCCACGCCACCGGTCGCGCGGTTCGGCAGCACTATGTCGGCAGGAATATCTTTCCCAGCTCGACGCCCGCCACCAGGCCCAGAACCGTGCTGACACCGATGGCGAACGCCTCCGCGATGATCACCCCCAGGAAGAAGCTCCGCGCGGTCTTGAGCATGTGGCCGCCGCCGAACTTCATGATGAACACCTTCAGGAACCACGCGATGAAAAAACCGACCCACAGGTTGTGCGTGGCCCAGGTGCTGCCGATGAGGAAACCCAGCGAGTGGACCGGCCACCAGTAGAAGTGCGCCCGCATGACCGTGACGACGAACATGACCACCGCGCCCAGCCCCAACGGGCCCCAGTAGGCCTCCGCCGACTTGCCCGGGGTTTGCAGCATTCTCCCCGCCTGACCCACCATACTGCGCGGCATGTCCACGGTGCCCCAGGGGTTGTTGACGCTCTCCCCGCCGACCCGATAGAGGGTCTCCAGCATTGCCACCGAGGAGACGGCGATGGCCACCACCAGGGCGACCAGCATGATCGGCAGGAACAGCCGCTTCGCCCTCTTGAACACGCTGCTGATGCGCAGGGCGTTCATGGCGTGGCCGCTGAGTATCTCGCGGGAGTCCTGGATGAGCATGGCGTTCTGCATGAGGGCGACGATGGCGCCGGCGCCGACGAAAGCACGTCCGTTCGTGATCCCGTGCATCAGGGCGACCGGGCTCCAGGTGTGCTGGGTGAAGAAGATGCCTCCCTGCGAGACCAGCCGTGCGTGGATCAGCGCGATGCACAGCACCAGCCCCACCAGCACCAGGGCCGGCAGCCACCTCATGCCGAAGTACCAGAACCAGCCCACCATGCCGCCCACCGCCAGCAGGAAGCCGAAAAAGCCCAGCCTGTAACTGATCGGTTCGTCCGAGTCGTCAATGCTGCGATCCAGCCACAGGGCTTTCTTGGCCACGGCGATCAGATGCCGTCTGGCTGCCCAGAACATCATCAGGAAGAACACGATGAACGCGCCGGCGTGCTGCCATTGCATCCAGTTGCCGTAGCTGCCGCCTTCGATGGGGCGCCCGATCCAGTGGCTGACCTGCAGCTCCATGCGGGTGAACATGAAGAAGAACCACACGCTCAGCGCCACGTCCGCAGGCACCAGAAAACCTATGCCAACGGCGATGGGGAAGATGTTGGCGGAGTGAATCTCCGTATTCCCCAATGGGGTGCCCCACAGCACGGCGTTGATGGGCAGGGAGGGCAGCCAGCCGGTCTCCTTGCCGAAGATGACCGGCCCCGCACGGATGAGGGCGAACAGCAACGTGACCACCACGCCGACCAGGAAGGCCCGGTCCCGCACAAGGGGTGGCAGCAGGCCCCCCTTCGCGCTGCCCTCGGTCAGTTCGAGGGGAACGCGGGCCAGTGGGAAGATCAGCCGCTCCGATTCCACCCACTGCTTGCGCAGTACGCCTCCCAGGAAGAGCGTTGCCAGGTAGAACAGCATGACGAAGGTCAACCAGCGCCCCGCCGACGGCAGCCAGCGCTTGCCGTAGCGCATCAGTTGCCTCCAGCCGGGCTCCTCCACGCCCTGGTAGAACTTGTACACAACGACCGCCCGCTGCTTCTCGGCCACCACCAGGCGCTCCGGCAGATCCTGCACGACCCGCCAGTGGTGCGGCTGGCCGGTGAAGTAGGCGGGGGCGGCCTGTACTGAGAAGAACACACGCATCAGCCCGCTGGAGGGCACGGTGGACCCCACGATCATCATGCACCAGACGAGCATCAGTTCCGCCTGCCGCAGGGCCCACGCCTTCCTGACCAGCTTCAGAAGAACGTTGGCCCCCAGGGTCAGCACCAGCAGCAGGAAGAACGGCCCGGGCGGGAAGTGGCAGCCGGTGATGTACGTATTGCCCAGGTCCCAGTCGTTGTAGGGGGCGAGAGCGGCGATCAGGATGACCGCCAGGAGGCCGATGATGAATGCACGCCAGGTCATCTGGTTCCCAGGAATCGCGTTGCCGGCACCGTGGGCGAGCAGTCACTATAAGAGCGGCCCGCGCGGGTGTCAAAAGCAGGTCGGTTCTCAGATGGGCATGAAGATGGAGCCCAGCCTGGTCTCCGTGACAAGCCCGATCAGCGTGGAGACGCCGACGGCGAACGCCTCCCCGATGATGACCCCCAGGAAGAAGTCCCGCGCCGTGCGCAGCATCCCCCCGCCGCCGAACTTGCGTATGAACATCTTCAGCCCCCAGGCGATGAAGAACGACAGCCACAGATTATGCGCCGGCCAGGTGCTGCCGATCAGGAAACCCAGCGAGTGGACCGGCCACCAGTAGAACAGGGCGCGCATCATGGTGACGGCGAACATGATGGCTGCCCCCAGCCCGAGGGGCCACCAGTGAGGTTCGGCCGATGCAGCGGGTTCTGTGATCATACGCCCCGCCCGGTTGTAGATCGCCTGGGGCAGGGCCTTGGTCCCGTAGCCTTCGGCCGTGTTGGCCCCGCCCACGCTGTAATACATGTCCAGGGTGAAGTAGGAACAGACCACCACCGCCACCAGGAGCGTGACCAGCATGATGGGCAGGAACAGCCGCCTGTGCTTCTCGAACAGGCTCGAGATCCGTAGCGCGTTCATGGCATGGCCGCTGAGGATTTCGCGAGAGTCCTGGATGAGGATGGCGTTCTGCATCTCAGCCACGACGGGCGCAGCGGCGGCGCCGGCGAACGCATGCCCGCCGGTGACGCTGTGGAGGAAACTCGGCGGGCTCCAGTTGTGCTGGGTGAAGAAGATGCCCCCCTGGGCAATCAGGCGGGCATGCACCAGGGCGACGGTCATCACCAGTGCCACCAGGGCGACGGCGGTCAGCGGATGCACCTCGAAGAACACGAACCAACCCGCCATTCCCAGGCAGGCCGCCATCGCCCCCCAGAAGCCGAGCCGGTAGGGGATTGGCTCGGCCGAATCATCCGCCGTGCCCCTCAGCGGCAGGGCCTTGCGCAGAACGGCGGCCAGGTGCCGGCGGGCCGCCCAGAACATCATCAGCGCAAACACGATGAATGCACCCGCCTGCTGCCACGTCATGAAGTCGCTGTAGGTCGCCCCCGTGATCGGCCGCCCTATCCAGTGCGAGACCTGCAGTTGACAGCGGGTGAACAGGAAGAACAGCCACACGCTGGCGGCCACGTCCGCCGGCACCAGGAAGGCAATGCCCACGGCCATGGGGAACAGCGGCGCTCCCCAGAAGGCCATGTTGCCCAGCGGGGTGCCCGCCAGTATCGAATCTATCGGCAGCGAGGGCAGCCACCCCTCGCCGTCCCCAATGAAGGCGGGTGCGGCCCGTGCCACCGCGAAGGCGATTGTCAGCACCGCACCGATCTGGAAGGCCCGGTTGCGCACCAGCCGGGGCAGCAGTTCCTGTTCGCCGCTCCCCTCGGTCAGCTCGAGGGGAACGCGTGCCAGTGGGAAGTTCAGGCGCTCCGATTCCACCCACTGCTTGCGCAGCAGCCCGCCGATGAACCAGATGGCCAGGTAGAACAGTGCCACAAACGCAAGCCAGGCCGCCGCCGGGCGCAGCCACGGGCGCATGTAGCGCGTCAGGTTCAGCCCCTCGGGGTCATCCACGCCCTGGAAGTAATCCCGCGCCGCCACCGAGCGAGGGCTCTTGCTGAGCACCAGCGCCTCGGGCACCTCCTTCAGCACGCGCTCCTGGTGGGTGAAGGCGGGCGTGCCTACATAGTAGGGCGCAGCCGCCGGCAGGGAGAACAGGAACCTCATCAGCCCGCTGGAGACGACCGTGCCCCCGACGATCAGCATGCACCAGACCAGCATCAACTCCGCCTGCCGAAGCGCCCACCTGCGGCGCACCAGCTTCAGCACCACATTCACGCCGAGGGTCAGGAACAGTAGCAGGAAGAACGAGCCCGGCGGGAAGTGACAGCCGGTGATGTAGGTGTTGCCCAGGTCCCAGTCGTTGTACGGAGCGAGGGCGGAGATCAGGATCACCGCGAGCAGGCCGATGATGAATGCGCGCCAGGTCACGCCAGATTCCGCCGCAAACGCCAGGCTCCGAGCACGTGAGCAGCATACAATCTGCGCGGCGTTTATCAAGCGCCGACCCAGGACAAGGCGCCCCTCACGCCGCACCGAACCGGCGCCGCAGGTGGGCCAGCCACTCTTCGGCCTCTGCACGGGTAGACACGGTCAGCGTGATCAGCGTGCGGGCGGGGTCCGTGCCGTCCAGCAGGAGCCCAACCTCGCGGTCGCTCAGGTCCACCATCCAGTTGCTGAACATCACC
>JAWOCH010000288.1:0-6831 GCA_046483865.1 Candidatus Brocadiia bacterium
CTCACTCCGCCTTGTGTTTCTGCTGCGCCGTTCGATAGACCTCGAGGTACTCTGCCGCGCTGCGCTTCCATGACCAGTCCTGGGCCATGCCGTTGCGCATCAGGGCGCGCCACTGGTCTTGATCCCCGTAGACTGCCAGCGCCCGCCGCACCGCCTCGATGAGTGCCTCGGGCTCGTCGGGACCGAACAGAAAGCCCGTTGCTTCGCCGTCCTCAAGTCCCGCCCGGGAATAATCGGTCACCGTGTCGGCCAACCCACCCGTCTCCCGGCAGACAGGCACCGTCCCGTAGCGCAGGCTGAACAACTGGTTCAGCCCACATGGCTCGAACTGGCTGGGCATCAGGAACATGTCGCTGCCCGCCTCTATGCGATGGGCCATGTCCGCGTCGTAGTCAATCAGCACCCCCACCTGCTCCGGATGGTCCTCCCGCGCCTGCTGGAGGAACTGCTGGTAGCGCATCTGTCCCCTGCCCAGGACCACGAACTGCACGCCAAGCTCCAGCAATTCCGGCAAGGACTGCTCCACCAAGTCCAATCCCTTCTGGGCGACCAGCCGGCAGATCATCCCGATCACGGGTGTGTCCGGCTCCTGGGGCAGCGCGAACCGTCTCTGCAGATCGGCCTTGCACTCTGCCTTCCCAGATAGATCATCGGCGCTGTAGCTGGCGGCCAGGATGGGGTCGCTGGCCGGGTCCCATTCGTCGGTGTCAATGCCGTTCACTATCCCGTAGAGGTCTCCTGAGCGCTCGCGCAGCACGCCGTCCATCCCCCGGCCGTGTTCCTCGGTCTGGATCTCCTCAGCGTAGCGCTTGCTGACCGTCGTCAGCACGTCTGCCCCCACCAGGCCGGCCTTCAGGAACGACAGGTTGCCGTAGTATTCGAGCATCTTCCAGTTGAACAGGCTCCAGGGCAGTCCGGCCAGTTGCATGTCCCAGTGCCAGAAGATGCCCTGGTAGGCCAGGTTGTGCACGGTGAAGACGGTCGCCGTCTCGGGGAAGTCGGGGCGGTAGAGGTGCTCCACGTAGACAGGCACCAGTCCCGTGTGCCAATCGTGGCTGTGGATCACGTCCGGTTCCATTCCCATCATGCGCATCGCCTCCAGCGCCCCGCGGCACAGGTAGATGAACCGCTCGCTGTTGTCCTGGTAGTCGCTGTGATCCGCAGGATTGGTGTAGTAGCCCTCGCGATCGTAGTACCGGTCGTTCTCCAGGAAGTAGACCGTCGTCCCGTCCTCGGGCAGTGAGGAGCGCCACACCGCCCCCTCCACCTGCGTATCTCCCATCGGCACCCGCAACTCGTCCTCGCTTGCCCGCTGCAGGGGTCGGCCTACGTCCTCGGCGGCCTGCCGTACGCCCCGGTAGAGGGGGCTGAACACGCAGACTTCCTCCCCGAGCTGCGCAAGCGCCGCCGGCAGAGAGCCCAGCACGTCGGCCAGCCCACCCTCCTTACTGAACGGCGCCACCTCCGAAGCCACCATCGCGATCTGCATACCACTCGCTCCTTGCCTGGCGTCACGTGCGTTACTCGGGCGCGGGCGTCTCGACGCGGGGGCGCTCCACGCTGACCCGGCGCAGGTGCTCCGCGGCGCGCTCGGGTTCCATCGGATTGATGTAGAAGCCCGTGCCCCACTCGAACCCGGCCACCCGCGTCACGCGGGGTATCACCTCGATGTGCCAATGGTAGGGCGCGTCGTCCGGCGCGCCGACCGGCGCGGTGTGTACTGCGTAGTTGTAGGGCGGCTCTCTCAGACATATGTCCAGACGCGTGAGCACCTCGTGCAGGACGTGCGCGAGTTGCTCCGCCCGGGTGTCTGACAGCTCGTGGAAGTGCACGGCATGGAACGCCGGCAGTATCCAGAGTTCAAACGGGAACCGCGCCGAATACGGACTCAGGACAACGAAGCCGTCCCGCTCCAGCACAACGCGCGCCCCGGCTTCCCTCTCCCGGCGCACGATCTCGCAGAACAAGCACTTCCCTTCCCGGTTGCCATACTCGCGGCAGTTCTGCATCTCCTCCGCCACGCGCTTCGGCAGAACGGGCACGGCGATCAACTGCGAATGGGAGTGCTCGATGCTCGCCCCGGCGCGCTGGCCCACGTTCTTGAACAACAGCACATAGGACAGCCCCTGCTTGCTGTGCGCCCCTGCCCGAGCGCAGTAGGTCCGCACCACGGGCACCAGTTCCTCCGGCGGGGCTTCGGTGGGGCTGGTGATATGGCGCGGTGATTCGATGATCACCTCGTGCACACCATGGCCGCCCACGGCATGGTAGAAGCCGTTCCCCATGTCGGTCGCGTCCTGCTCGGCACGCAGGGCCGGGAAACGGTTGGGCACAACGCGCACCTGCCAGCCCGGTGTATCGGGCTTTGTGCCTTCGGCCCGGACGGCATAGACCTCCGGTGGGGTCCTGTCCTCGTTGCCCTCGCAGAAAGGACAGAAGCCCCCGTGGCCGCGCCCTCGCGGAACGCGGAAGTCATGGGGACGCGCCGCCCGTTCGGTGGCGATTATCACCCACCGTCCGCTCACCGGATCCTGACGCAACTCGGCCATCTCGGGCACTGTCCTCATGCAGCCGCCACTGCCGCAGCCCCTGCGGGGCCGCCTCTGCGTGCATTATAATGGCGTCCTCCCAGGCCAGCAACGCGCACAGTTCCCGGAGGGCAGACGGCACCGATGGAGCTTTTCGACTCCCATGCGCACCTGAACTCCGACCGGTTCACCGCCGACCTGGCGCAGGTTCTCCAGCGCGCGCGGGAGGCGGGAGTAGCGCGGATGGTCTGCCCCGGGGTTGACCTTCCCTCGTCGCGGCGAGCAGTAGAACTCACCTCCCAGCACCCGGAGCGCATACTCGCCGCCGTCGGCATACATCCCACCTGCTGGACCGGCGCGGGACCGGCTGAACTGGCGGTCCTCGAGGAGCTTGCCGGGCTTCCTCAAGTGGTTGCCATCGGCGAAACCGGGCTTGACTTCCACCGCCAGGACGTAACACCAGAAGCCCAGGAAGAAGGCTTCCGGCACCATATGACGTTGGCACGCTCTGTCGGCAAGCCGCTCATCGTCCATTCCCGCCGGGCGGACGAAGCCGTCCTGGAACTGCTGCGCGCAGAAGGCGCCGGCCTGCGGGGCGTGCGACATTGCTTCGACCGACCCATGGAGACAGCAAGGCAGTATCTTGAGCTGGGCTTCAATATCTCCCTGGCGGCCGCGGTGACGCGCGAGGGATACAAGCGACTGAAGAAAGCGGTGAGACGGATGCCCCCAGACCGGCTGCTGATTGAGACCGATTGCCCCTATCAGACCCCTGCAGGTCGAGGCCGGGTGCGGAACGAGCCCGCCTTCCTGGTGGAAACCGCCGAGGCCGTGGCACGGCTCCGCGGGCAGACACCGGAGGAGATAGCCCGTGTGACTGCCGCCAACGCCGCACAGTTGTTCGGCATCCGGTAGACGGATGCAGCACGGCCGCCCCCGGCCGTGGTCTGTCCGGCCGCGCACTATCCGGACTGCTTCCGACGCTGCTGTATGCGCTTCCATTGGTCCCGCATAGCGACCGTCATGTTGAAGACCAACCGGTCCTCGGTGGAGTCGGGGTCCACGCAGAAGTAGCCCTTCCTCTCGAACTGGAACCGGTCGCCGGGCTTCGCACCGGCCAGGGAGGGCTCCACCTTGCAGTCGGCCAGAACCTGGAGGGAGTCCGGGTTGAACCGGTCCACCACGTCCTCCGGCTCCTCGTCCATCTCCTCCGGCTCGAACAGCAACCGCTCGTAAACACGCACCTCCGCGTCCAGCGACTGCTCGGCCGGCACCCAGTGAAGGGTTGATTTGACTTTGCGCCCGTCCGGCGCGTCGCCACCTTTCGTGGCAGGATCGTAGGTGCAGTGCACGACGGTGACCTCGCCCGTCTCCGGGTCGGTCTCGTAGTCCACGCATTCGACGAAATAGGCCCACCGCAGTCGCACCTCCCGCCCCGGCGTCAGACGATAGAACTTGCGCGGCGCCTCGACCATGAAATCGTCCCGCTCGATGTACAGCTCCCCGGTGAAGGGCACCTCGCGCGTGCCGGCGCTCTCGTCCTCCGGGTTGTTGACGCACTCCATCATCTCCACCTGCCCCTCGGGATAGTTGTCAATGACCAGCTTCAGCGGACGCAGCACACCGAAGCGGCGCAGGCAGCGTCGGTTCAGGTCGTCGCGCAGGTGGTGCTCCAGCAGGGCCATGTCCACGGTGCTCTCGGTCCTGGCCACGCTTATCTCGTCGCAGAACGAGCGGATGGCCTCCGGCGTATAGCCCCGGCGGCGCATCCCGCAGAGGGTCGGCATTCGCGGGTCGTCCCAGCCGTCCACCAGGCCCTCCTCTATCAGACGGCGCAGCCGCCGCTTGCTCAGGACGGTGTTGGTCAACCCCAGCGGCGCAAACTCGATCTGGCGCGGATGGTGGATGGCCAACTGGTCGAGGAACCAGTCGTAGAGCGGGCGGTGGATCTCAAACTCCAGCGTGCACAGGCTGTGGGTGATGTGCTCGATGGAGTCGCACTGCCCGTGCGCCCAGTCGTAGGTCGGATAGATGCACCATCGGTCGCCCGTGCGGTGGTGGGGTTCCTTGATGATGCGATACATGACGGGGTCGCGCATGAGCATGTTGGGGTGGGCCATGTCAATCTTCGCGCGCAGCGTGCGGCTGCCTGCCTCGAACTCCCCCGCCCTCATGCGCTCCAGCAGGTCCAGGTTCTCCTCGACCGGCCGGTCGCGGTAGGGGCTGTCGGTGCCCGGCCTGGTGGGCGTGCCCCGCTGGTCGGCCATCTCTTCGGCGCTCAGGTCGCACACGTATGCCTTCCCTTTCTCAACCAGCCGGACGGCAAACCCGTAGAGCTGCTCGAAGTAGTCGGAGGCGTAGAACTCCCTGTCCCCCCAGTCGAAACCCAGCCAGCGCACGTCCGCCTTGATGGCCTCGACGTATTCCCGTTCCTCCTTCAACGGGTTGGTGTCGTCGAAGCGCAGATTGCACAGGCCGTCGAACTCGCGCGCCATGCCGAAGCTCAGGCAGATGGCCTTCGCATGGCCGATGTGCAGGTAGCCGTTCGGTTCCGGCGGGAAGCGGGTGTGCACCGGCGGCTCGAAGCGGCCGGACGCCATGTCCTCCTCGATGGCCTGGCGCACGAAGTGTGTGGAGCGTTCAGCGTTGTCGGTCGGGTTCTCTGGCATGGGGTCTCCGGATAGCTTTGGCAGAGGGGCGAGCGACAGGCCTCAGACCGGCAATGCTACGGGCGGCAGGCCGCACTGTCAACCGGACCGGGAGGCGCGCACTTTTGACGCGCACGGGCCGCTCGGATAACCTGTGCGACCCGGGGTCTCGACAGCACTCCCCTTCCCGGCCACACTTCGAGTCCTGAACGCAGGAGAACCGCCGTGCACGCCGACAACGAGCGCATACGCGTCCGCCTCGCGCCCTCCCCCACGGGGCCGCCTCACGTGGGCAACGCCTACATCGGCCTGTTCGACTACGTTTCCGCCCGCCAAGCGGGCGGCGACTTCATACTGCGCATCGAGGATACCGACCGGGAGCGCTCCAGCCGCGAAAGCGAGCAGGCCATCATCGAGGCGTTCCGGTGGCTGGGCCTCGAGTGGGACGAGGGGCCGGACGTGGGCGGCCCGCACGCGCCCTATCGGCAGAGCGAGCGGACCGACCTCTACCGGGAGCACGCCGAACAGCTCCTGACCAGCGGGTCCGCCTACCGCTGCTTCTGCACGCGAGAGGAGCTGGCCGCCCGGCGCAAGGCACGCGCGAAGGAGGGCCAGATCGGCTACGACGGCCTTTGCCGGGGCTTGAGCGAGGCGGAGGTGCGCCAGAAGCTGGAGGCCGGCGCGCCCCACGTGCTGCGCCTGCGCGTGCCCACTGAGGGCGAGACGCGCTTCGAGGACCTCATTCGCGGCCCCATCGCCGTCGAGAATGCGCAGGTGGACGATCAGGTGCTGCTGAAGAGCGACGGCTTTCCGACCTATCACCTCGCCAGCGTGGTGGACGACCACCTGATGGAAGTCACCCACGTCATCCGCGCCGAGGAGTGGATCAGCTCGACGCCGAAGCACATCCTGCTCTACGAGGCATTCGGCTGGGAGCCGCCGGCGTTCATCCACATGCCGCTTCTGCGCAACAAGGACAAATCGAAGATCAGCAAGCGGAAGAACCCCACCTCCCTGCTGTGGTACAGGGAGGAGGGCTTCCTGCCGGTCGCCCTGCGGAACTTCCTGGCGCTGATGGGCTGGTCCATGGGCGAAGACCGCGAGGTGTTCACGACCGAGGAGCTGATAGCGGAATTCTCCTGGGACCGCGTCAAGACCAGCGGTCCGGTCTTCGACCTGCAAAAGCTGGAGTGGCTCAACGGCGAGCACATCCGCGCCCTCCCGACCGAGGAGCTGCTGCGCCGCATCCTGGAAGAGCCCTACACCGAGCACGTGGACGCGCCGGCCGAGAAGCTGCTCCAGATTACCGAACTGGTGCAGGAGCGGATGAAGAAGCTGAACGAGTTCGACGAGTTGACGGGCTTCTTTTTCGAGCGCGAGCCGTACGATGCGGAGGATCTGATACCCCGCAAGAAAGGGCCGGAGTTCGTCCCCGAGGTGCTGGCGGCCGCCGCCGAGACGCTGGAGGGCCTGGACGAGTGGCGCGCCGAGCCGCTGGAGATGGCCATGCGCGAGCTGGCGGAGCAACGGGACTGGAAGCGCGGCGCGCTCTACATGCCGCTGCGCGTGGCCGTCACCTGTCGCAAGGTCAGCACGCCCCTGTTCGAGACCATGGAAGTGCTGGGTCAGCAGGAGTGCATGGAGCGGCTCCAGAT
>JAWOCH010000312.1:0-6431 GCA_046483865.1 Candidatus Brocadiia bacterium
AGGGTCATTCAATTCTCTGACTGAACCGACCTGAACTGGCGAGTTGCTGCCCGAGAAGGGACCTGGCCTATGTGGCACGGCCGCCCTCGGCCGTGATCCGTCTTCTGCCCCCAGCCGAGGGCGGCTGGGCTACACACTGTGCGGGTTCTGGGCCGGGGGAACGTGCGCTGCTGACGACTTTTGAATGACCCTGGGCGGAGGGATGAAGCATTTGCACCGCGCCCGGCCAGGCTATACGCTACCTGGGTCCGCCGCGGCAATCCCAGCCCGAGGAGGAGATCGCTTGGGACTGAAGGTCTACGTCAACGGCGAGCTGGTGGACAAGGAGGACGCCCGCATCTCCGTCTATGACCACGGCCTGCTCTACGGCGACGGCGTCTTCGAAGGCATCCGGGCCTACGGGGGGAAGGTCTTCAGGGGCGGCGAGCACGTCGCGCGGCTCTACGACTCCGCCCGCGCCATCGCCCTCGACATCCCGATCGGCCCCGAACAGATGGTGGAGGCGATCGAGACTACCCTCGAGGCAAACGGGCTGCGCGACGCCTACATCCGCGTTGTCGTCACCCGCGGCGTGGGCACGCTGGGGCTGGATCCCTACAAGTGCTCCGAGCCGCAGGTGATCATCATCACCGACAGCATCGTGCTCTACCCCGAGGAGCACTACCGCAACGGGCTGGAGGTGGTGACCGCCTCGACCGTGCGCAACCACCCCAACGCCCTCAACCCGCGCATCAAGAGCCTGAACTACCTGAACAACATTCTGGCCAAGATCGAGGGCCTGCAGGCAGGCGTCAGCGAGGCGATCATGCTGAACGCCGCCGGCTACGTTGCCGAGTGCACGGGCGACAACATCTTCACGGTCATGGACGGCGCGCTGGTCACCCCGCCGGTGCGTGCCGGCATCTTGGCCGGGATAACGCGTAAAGCGGTCATCGAGCTGGCCGCCGGGGCGGGCATAGAGACGGCCGAGAAAGACATGACGCGTTTCGACCTGTACGTGGCGGATGAGTGTTTTCTGACCGGCACCGCCGCCGAGATCATCCCGGTGGTCCGCATTGACAGCCGCCAGATCGGCGACGGCTCCCCCGGCCCAATCACGAAGGAGTTGCTGGCCATGTACCGGGAGCTGACAGGGTCGGCGAATTCCGAATGCTGAATTATGAATGATGAATTGACCGCGGACACGCACACCTTTCCTTGCTTTGCTGCTCCCTTTCATTCTGTATATCCTGTGCATCCTGTTGGCCCGTCGTTGTTCTCCGCGTTCTGAGGAGTCAGTGGCAATGTATCCCGCATTCAACGGATCGGCGATCGGTGTTTCCCTGCCCTTCGAGGAGGCGGTCGAGCAGGCCGCGCACCATGGCTTCGAGGGCATCTACCTGGACCTGGGATACCTCTCGAACACCGGGCCGGAGACGGTGGTGCAGATGCTGAGCGAGCGCAGCCTGCGAACCGCCGGCTGGTATCTGCCCTTCGGGCTGACGACGGGCGAGGCGGCCTTTGAGTCCGGCCTGCAATCGCTGCCGGCCACGGCGGAGGCGTGCGCGCGGGCCGGCGCGGCGCGCTGTTCCACCTGGATCCCGCCCGGCAGCGACGAGCTGACCCGCGACGCAATGTTCGAGCAGGTGCGGGACAGGGCCCGCGCCGTGGCCGAGGTGCTGGCGGAGCACGACACGCGCCTGGGACTGGAGTTCATCGGCCCCAAGACATCTCGCGCCAGGCGCCGTCACGAGTTCATCCACACCATGGACGGCATGATCGAGCTGTGCGAGGCCGTCGGCACGGGCAACGTGGGCCTGCTGCTGGACTGCTGGCATCTCTACACCAGCGGCGGCAGCATGGACGACGTGCTGAAGCTGTCGGATGGCCAGCTCGTTGACGTGCACATCAACGACGCCCCGGAAGGCGTCCCGCTGGAGGAACACGTGGACAACGTACGGCGGCTGCCGGGCGAGACGGGCGTCATTGACTGCGCCCGGTTCCTGGAGTGCCTCGACCAGATCGGCTACAGCGGCCCGGTGATGGCCGAGCCCCTTTCCCGCCCTGCCGACGCGCAGACCGACCAGGAAGCAATCCGTGTCGCCAAGGAAGCCATAGACTCGGTCTGGCCCGGCTGAAGACGCCTGTGCCGCAGACGGAGCATACTTGAGGAGGAACCATGCCCGCATCGGTGCACCAGAAGAGCTTCGTGCTGACAGTTGCTGAGTCCAAGCGGCTGATCGCCCGGGCCGTCAAGGCTCACCCACTGGTGACCAGGGCGCTGAACGAAGGCGTCGTCGCCGTGGCCAAGGGCACCACTAACGCCTACGTCGCCGAGGAGCTGCTGGCCCGGGGCCTGCACAGACACCACTACTGCACCGGCGTGACCACGCCCCCCGGCCGGGAAGGGCCTGCGCCGACGGCCAACAAGCTGCCGGACGCCGTCCTGCGCCATGGGGACCCCGTCGAGGACGTCTCTGCAACGGAGATCGTCCACGAGATGGGGCCCGGCGACGTGTTCATCAAGGGCGCAAACGCCCTGAACTACGAGAAGAAGCAGGCCGGCATCCTCATCGGCCATCCGACCGGCGGCACCATCGGGCAGGCGATTGGCACCGTCGTCGCCCGGCGTGCGACGCTGCTGATTCCCGTGGGCCTGGAGAAGAGCATCCCCGGCGACCTGCACGACATCTACGGGGAACTGACCCGGGTCGGCCCCGGCGGCGACGGGCCCACCCTCTGGCCCATTGACGGCATGATCTTCACGGAAGTAGAGGCCCTGCGCCTGTTCATGTCCGGCGGGCGCGCCGCGCCGATGGGCGCCGGGGGAGTGGCCGGAGCGGAGGGCAGCGTGCGCATCTCGGTGTGGGGCTCCTCCGAGCACATCGCGCGCGCCGAGGGCGCGGTCGAGTCCGTCCGGGGCGAGCCACCATTCGTTGAGCCTTGACACGCGCGCAGCCGCCGTTGACAATGCACCGCGGCAGTGGTCACTTCTCGCAACTCATTGGGGAGCAAACACATGCGAGCAAAGCACATTTTCGGCACGCTGATTCTGGCCGCAACGATGGGCGCCCTCGGAGCCCTGTCCGCCGAGGAGGCCGAGCCCGACCCAGACCGTGCACAGCGGATGGCGCGAACGTACGAGCTGATCGCGGAGTTCGAGCAGGGAACGGGCGACGCCGTTGCCCTGGCGCAGGCCGCCCTCGATCTGTCCGAGCCGCAGCAGAGGCAGGTGCGCGACCTGGCCGCCCGACGCGAGGAGGAAATCGCCGAGTGGATGGCTCAGCTACGGCAGCGCTACGCCCGAGAGGTGCGCGGTGTCCTCGATGAGCAGCAGGCGTCCCGTTACGACGCCGTGCTCGGCGCCCTCCAGGGGCTGGCCGACAGCATTGCGGATGCCCGCGCCGAACTGATCCAGGAGCTTGGGGCAGACGAGGCGCTGGAGGGCGTCCCGCGCGACCAACTGCACCTGAGCGACCCCACGCAGTTCCTGGACATGAGCGAGGAGACACGGGCCGCGCTGCTGGAGCTGCGCCTGCGCACCCACCAGGAGCTGAGCGAGGCCATCCAGCAACTGCCTGACCCGGAGACGCTCAAGGAGCCGGAGGCCTGGAAGGAATACCGCGAGCAATATCGCCAGGCGCAGCGCGACGTGCAGGAGCGCTTCGAGGCCGACCGGGCCGAGATACTCAACCCGGAACAGATCGAGCGCCTCCAGCAGGTTCAGGCCGCCATCGAGACCTACCGCGAGCGCGTCCAGCAGGCCCGGCGGGAGACCTTCCAGACCATATACCGCCTGCTGGGCGGACAGGAAGAAACGGAATGACAGGACGCACGGGAGAGGCAGCATGTAGCTGACAGATCAGGGCGCAAGCCTTGTACGTTCGTCCTGTCTCTCCTGTCCATCCCTGTCAGCTACCGTTTGCTCAGATGAAGTTGAGGCCGTAGGCGGGCAGCGGCAGGGGGAGCAGCTTCTCCAGCAGGCCGCGCAGTTCCGAATCGGCCGGCAGGTCGAGCTGCAGCTCGTTCCGCCTGCCGCGGGGCAGGAAGGCCAGCCTTGTCACATCGCTCATCCCCTCCAGCGTCAGCTCTTCGTCCTCGTAGAGCAGCGACAGCCCATCGCCGCGCGGCTCCACGCGCAGAGGGCTCACTTTCTCCTCCCCGATCCGCTCGGCGAACAGCGGCCCGCACGCGGACCAGAAGCGCGCCGGCTGGATGATCCCCAACGTCCCGTGGAACCCGTGGGCCTCGGTCGGCCAGCCATGTACGCGGGCCAGAGCGCGCATCTCCCCGTCGGCGGCCAGGCAGTCCAGGTGCACTTCCTCGGCCCCGTAGCGGTCCAGCAGCGCTGACAGCGCGTGGGCAACGGCGGCGCGCGAACCGGCCATCTCCCTGACCGATACCGCCTCGTCGTCCAGCCCCCCGGCACCCGCCCGCCAGGTGGCCACGTATGCCGCCGCGTGGCGGCCTTTCTTCTCGCGCACAAGCAGCACGTCGCCGGGCGCGTTCTCCACGTGACCGCAGGAGAGGAAGCCGCGGAAGTCCTCCGGCGGCCGTCCGAAACGCACCGGCTCCGTCGAGTGCAATCGGACCAGCTCCGGCAGGTGCTGCTCCGACCATTCCTCCAGCACGTAGGGGCCCGGCTGGGGCAGGCGCTTGCGCCCGACGCGGTAGGTCACGTAGCCGCCGGGGTCCACGTAGTCCAGGCGCCGGTAGAGCCCGCGCCCGCCCGAGATCAACAGCAGCGTGCAGCCGTCGGCGGCGGCCTTCGCGCGGGCGTCCTTCATCAGCCGGGTGGCCAGGCCCTGCCCCCGGTAGTCCGCGTGGGTGCAGACCGAACCGATGCACCCGGCGCGCTGGCGGATGCCGTGCAGCCACAGGTCCGCCTGGTATATGCCCACCAGCGACACGGGGCGCCCCTCGTCCACGAACACGCGGAGATCCTCCGCGTTTTCCGGCGCGAACAGCAGAGGGTAGTCCCGTCCCATGTGGCCCTCACCGCGGGGCCGGAATACGGCGTTGGACAGCTCGACGATGGCGCCTATCTCCTGCGGCTTCGCGCCGCGTGGTCCCTGCACAGCCATGCATTGCCTCCCGGCAGTTGCTTGCCCCACTCGAAGGCCCACTTGTTATCACACAGCGCCCCGTCCGGCAAGCGCCGCCGGTTGACGGCCCGGCTTGGGCGGCGTACGATGGGCGTTTCGGCGACCAGAGGCAATGCTCTATGCGATTTGTCCCTGCTATGCCGTTGCCCGTCGTGTCGTTGTGGTCAGACCCGCCGTTCTCCGTGTCCTCCGTGTCTCCGTGGTGACCTGAGACCGCCTGGCAGGAGGCCCCTGTGCACATCGTCGTCTGCGTCAAACAGGTGCCCGACACGGCCGAGGTGCGCATTGACGCCGAGCGGGGAACGCTCGTGCGCGAGGGCGTGCCCAGCATCCTGAACCCCCTGGACGCCCACGCCGTCGAAGCGGCCGTCGCACTGCGCGAGAAGCTCGGTAAGGGGCGTGTGACCGCGCTCTCGATGGGGCCGCCCCAGGCGCTGGCCGCGGTGCGAGAGTGCATCGCCAGGGGCTGTGACGGGGGCGTACTGCTGACCGACCGGGCCTTTGCGGGCGCTGACACGTGGTCCACCTCCTACACGCTGGCCTGCGCCGTGCGCTCGCTCGGAGACGTGGGCCTCGTCCTGTGCGGCAAGCAGGCGATTGACGGGGATACCGCCCAGGTCGGCCCGGAGCTGGCCGCCCATCTCGGGTGGCCACAGGTGACCTACGCCCGCCGCCTGAAGGCGGACGCCGAGGGGCGCCTGGTGGTCGAGAGGCTGACCGATTACGGCAACGAGACCGTGCGGGTGGAGCCGCCGGCCGTGGTGACCGCGCTGAAGGACCTGAACGTCCCCCGCCTGCCGAGTCTGCACAGCCAGATGCGCGCCCGGCGCGCGGAGCCGGACCGCTGGGGGCCCGGCAGGATAGACGGGGACGCGGAGGAGTTCGGCCTGAACGGCTCGCCGACACGCGTGAAGCGCGTCTTCACACCGCCGCCGCGCGGCGAGTGCACGCGCCTGGAAGGCGAACCGGACCACGTAGCCGCACGGCTGGCAGAAGTGCTCATCGCGCGGAGGAACGCGCCATGAGCCTGCGGGTGGACCACGAGGTCTGCACCTTCTGCTGCCGATGCATCGAAGCCTGCCCCTACGGCGCGCTGGAGGATTCCAGCGGGCGCATCCGCGTGACCGAGCAGTGCAACCTCTGCGGGGCCTGCATCGAGGAGTGCCCGGTGGGCGCACTGAGCATCGAGGCGGAGGAACGGAGGGCCGCAGAAGCCCAGGCAGGCGGCGTCTGGATCTACGGCGAGCATCACGGCGCGCGCTTTCACCCGGTGGTGCGAGAACTGGTTGGCAAGGGCGCCGAGCTGGCCGCCGCCCGCGACTGTCCCCTGGAGGTGGTGACCGTCGG